>MWYU01000583.1:7608-9166 GCA_002050375.1 Chitinophagales bacterium 62-2 | reverse complement strand
GGTAAGCTCATCGATAAAGCCCGTTTGCGTGCTGTTCCTCATGCTACCTTGAGCATGGAAGCTAAGTTGGGAATTACTAAGTAAGGTTGATTGAGAAATTGATCGGTTGAAGGGTTGATATACTAAAAAGTTTTACCGTAAATACAAAGGAGGCCAAAACAGGCCTCCTTTGTTTTATATCACCATAGGTTCGTTTTGTAGTTTTATCTTTCTCAATCCCAAAAAATACAACATAGAGAAAGAAGAGGCAGAATTTGCGCAGGGAGATTTAGCTCTGCTGAACTCTTATATCTGTTGTTCTCACCAGTATAATCTAGTGTTACTAAAATTAACTATTCAACCTATCAACCAAAATCACCCCTGCCGCTTAACCCAACCCCTACTCACCTCACCTCCTGCATATCTACCAATCTTTTATAAATTCCACCTTTTGATAAAAGTTCATCATGAGTACCTCGTTCGGCAATTTCTCCTTTCTGCAGAACAATGATTTCATCCGCATGCCTAATTGTACTTAGCCGGTGGGCTATTACTATTGAAGTTCGGTTTTGCATCATATTGTTTATTGCATCCTGAACCAGGCGTTCACTTTCAGTGTCGAGAGAAGAAGTTGCCTCATCTAAAATTAAAATAGGAGGATTTTTTAAAACAGCTCTTGCTATCGTTAATCGTTGTCTTTCACCTCCGCTTAACTTACTGCCCCGATCGCCAACATTAGTTTGGTAGCTCCTCTCTTTTTGCCTGATAAAATTATGGGCATTCGCAACCTTAGCTGCATTTTCTATCTGCACAATTGAAGCATTTTCCACCCCGAGAGCAATGTTATTTGAAATAGTATCGTTAAACAAAATTGGCTCCTGGGTTACAATTCCCATCTTACTTCTTACAGAGTGTAAAGAATACTCTTTAATATTTACACCATCAATTAATAACTCACCTTCACTCACATCATGAAAACGTGGGATAAGATCGGCTAAGGTGCTTTTACCTGCCCCTGATGATCCTACAAGAGCTATACTTTTTCCTTTTAAGATTTTAAAATTTATGTTATTAAGAATTAGTTTGTGCTCGTACATGAAACTTACATTCTTAAACTCTATGCAATCGTTAAAGGATGAAAGGGTTAATCCACTTTCATTTGGATCAACCTTAACTGGTGCCTGCAAAATTTCTTCAATTCTTGAAATGGCTGCACTTCCTTTTTGTATATTATAAAATGAGGTTGACAAGGACTTAGCAGGATTAATTATTTGCGTAAAAATTCCCACGTACATTATAAATCCTTCCGGCTCTAAACCTGCGGCGTTGCCTGCTAACACCAACTTTCCGCCAAACCATAATATGCCACAAAGAACTACCACTCCAAGAAATTCGCTGAGTGGCGATGCAAGATCGCGCCGGTATTGCATCGCATTTCTAATCGTATATAATTCGTTATTCGTTTTTGAAAATTTGTTTTGCAATAGCTTTTCTGCATTAAAAGCTTTTATAACTCTTAATCCTCCCAAAGTTTCATCGAGCACTGATAGCGCCTCGCCTGATTTTATTGCAGCTATAC
>MWYU01000583.1:0-7141 GCA_002050375.1 Chitinophagales bacterium 62-2 | reverse complement strand
GAGATTTTTAAATAGTACGGTTAATATCACTACAATACAAATTAGGCCCAGAGCCAAAACAGGTCCGTTTGCACCATGCGAACGAATAAGGTTACTTATTTCAAAATTTATATATTGGATAAGATCATTTGAACTATAAATACCATTGGGTTTGTTAAGCACAACCTTACTCGTAGAAAATATCAAGTGCAAAAAAAACGGAAGTGTAGCAAGAGAAACAAGAGAGAAAACGATTGAAAGTATACTAAAGAAGAAGTATAAAACAATATTTCCTTTATAAAAACCAAGATATTTGAAAAGCCTGGAGTACTTCTTCATTGGAGTTTTAAATCAGTCAAATCGGCACAAAGTAACTAATTTTGACTCGACTAAATTGATAAGAATGCAGGAGGGAAAACGACAAAAGCAAGTAGCAGCCGTATTACAACAAGAACTGAACGACATATTTATGAGATTGGGATTAAATATGCTTGATGGTGGAATGGTATCTATTTCATCAGTAAAAGTTACACCCGATCTTTTAGAGGCAAGAATATACCTGAGTTTATTTAAAGTGCCGGAACCAAAAACAGCCATAAAAAAAATTGAATCAAGAAGCTGGGAGGTAAAAAAAGAACTAAGCGACCGAGTGAAACATCAACTTCGCCGGATACCCATTATCAACTTTTTTCTTGATGATACTTTGGATTATGTTTTTAAGATGGACGAAATTTTGAAACAGATTAAACCAGATGAGGGGCAAGCTTAGGAGTCCGGAGGCAATAGTAGGTAGGTAGGAGTATAAGCCACTGACCAAAAACTCGAAACTCTAAACTCCAAACTCCAGCCTCTAAATTCTTGACTACCTCCTATATTTATGACTTTACTTTTCGCGTGGCGTTATTTTAAAGCAAAGAAAACAACTAATGCCATTAATATAATATCATGGATTAGCATTCTGGCAATTGCTGTTGGCTCTGCCGCTTTAATATTAGTACTCAGCGTATTTAATGGTTTCGAAGACCTGGTAAAGAGTTTATATGCGGATTTCTATACTGATATTAAAATATCACCAGTAAAAAGCAAGTTCCTCACTCTAACTCCTGCCCAGTTAGAACAGATACGATCCACACCATACATAAATAGAATTAGTCTGATAGCAGAAGAGAAAGCTGTTTTGGTAAACGAAGATTTTCAAAGCATTATTTATTTAAAAGGGGTTGATAATGCATACCCACAGGTAAGCGGTTTGGTAAAACATATAGCAAAGGGTAAATTTGACCCAGGCACTATTGATAAACCCTTGCTAATAATAGGCGCAGGGATAGAAAATGCAGTAGGTGTTGAGCCGGGTATAAACATTTCACCGCTTACTGTTTATCTTCCTAATTTAAAAGCCACCGATCTTTCCGGTTTGGATGCTTTAAATTCTTATAATGCAAATGTTAGTGCAAGCTTTATGCTTCAGCAGGATTTTGATAATAAGTATGCCATTACCAATATCGATTTTGTAAAGTACATGCTCGACCTTAGTGCCGATCAATATACCTCAGTAGAAGTGGCTTTAGTTGATGCCGACAAAACGGAGGATGTAAAAGAGCGGTTGGAAAGGATGCTTGGTAATAAATTTTTGGTTCAAACAAGATACCAGCAGAACCAGAGTTTATATACCGTAATGCAGATTGAAAAGTGGGTAATTTACGGAATACTTTCATTAATTCTTGTAGTAGCGGCTTTTAATGTGATAGGAGCGTTAACCATGTTGGTACTGGAAAAGCAGAAGGACATTTCGGTTTTAAAGGCTATGGGTGCCGATGCTTCTTATATACAACGAATTTTTATAAATGAAGGTTTTGTGCTTGCAGCAGTTGGCGGAGGATCAGGAATTGTGATTGCTATCGGAATCTGCCTTTTACAGATAAAATATAAACTTGTAAAACTTTCAGGAGGCAGCTTTATAATAGATTATTATCCTGTAAAAATGATCTTAACCGATTTTCTATTGGTAATTGCCACTATTCTTTTAATTTCTTTACTAGCTGCCTGGATACCGTCTCGAAAAGCCAGCATGGGGCATTTTTCACTTAGAAGCTAGCTTTTATGGAAAATTGACCGGTGGAAAACTATCCTATTGAATTTAGTTCTATGTTTTAAACCATCCGTTAATTTCTATGTCTTTGGTAGCATTCTTGCTATTAGCAAAATAGTTTTTAATAATAGGCAGCTATTGCGGAAACAAAATCCTCTTACTTCAATACAAATGTTATAATCGTTTCTAAATTAAGAAAAGGGTAGGAAGATTTTTAATTGCGCCTAAAATGACCTTTATTTGCGGTTAAACTACCCCATTCAATATAAATATCGAAAACCAAACCGGGCATGGAACAAATTATTATTGGCGGGATAGTTGCTTTTGGTTTAACTTATCTATCTATACCTGTTATTATAAAGATAGCAAATGTAAAAAAGCTGTTCGATGAGCCAGATGATAACCGTAAAATTCATAAGAGCCCTATTCCGTCTTTAGGAGGTTTGGGAATGTTTATTGGTTTTGCCTTTTGTCTGCTAATTACGCTAAATTTTACTAAAGACGCCCCTGAATTTCAGTATTACATTGCCGCCTTCCTCGTTATATTTTTTATTGGTATTAAAGATGATATTCTTGTTATATCTGCGGGTAAAAAACTGATCGGTCAATTAGTTGCTGCATCTATTTTAATCTTTAAAGGCGGACTTATAATATCAAATATGCAAGGTTTTTTGGGTTTTACTGGTATTGATTACGTTTATAGTTGTATTCTTACCATGTTTGCATTTGTTGTTATAATGAATGCCTTCAATTTAATTGATGGTGTAGATGGGCTGGCAGCAAGTATTGGCTTATTATCTTCACTGGTTTTCGCGACCTTCTTTTTTATAAATGGAAATCTTCCTTATGCAGTATTAGGATTTGGATTTGCAGGGAGTTTACTTGCCTTTCTTAAATATAACTTTCACCCGGCTAAAATTTTTATGGGTGATACCGGATCTCTGATGATCGGTCTTGTAAATGGTATTTTAGCAATTAAATTTATAGAAACAGCAAGGTTTTATCCTAATCATCCAATAACTGCTGCACCGGCAGTTGGTTTTGGAATAATCCTTTTGCCTTTAATGGATACTTTACGTGTTTTTGCCATACGTATATTTAAAGGACGGTCTCCGTTTACTCCTGATAGAAATCATATTCATCACTTATTATTAGATCGCGGTTTTAATCATCATGGTGTAACGTTTACCTGTGTAGCGGCAACTGCAATTATCACAGCAATTTCCTTTTACTTTCAAAGTCTTGGCACTACTTATCTTATTGGTGCTTTAATAGTATTCTTTTTTGCGTGGGTTTATATGCTTTATCTTAAAAAATCAAGATCCACACTGCGTGTTATTAAAGGTCAGGCTGATAAAAACGTAGTTAGGGAAGAAAGAACTGCAGTTAGGTTGGTTTCTTTATTTACACGAAAAGCAGCAGTGGTGGATGAAGAGTGATTTTTAATTGAAATAATTTTTGAAGGCCGCCATTGGCGGCCTTTTTTGTTCTACTAAGATAGAGTTGTAGTACTCTGCTATTTATTAGTTTTGCAAATTAAATTTTTACCGAATGACAGAAGAACTGGAACTGATATATGAAGATGCAGAGGCTTCGATGAAAAAAGCGATTGGATTTCTTGAAGTGGAACTAGCGAAAATTCGTGCTGGCAAAGCTAATCCAACTATGCTCGATGGTATAATGGTAGACTACTATGGCTCACCTACTCCAATAAACCAGGTAGCAAACATCAACATTATGGATGCCCGAACCATTAGTATTCAACCATGGGAAAAAAAGATGCTCCAGCCAATTGAGAGAGGAATTATAGCAGCTAACCTTGGAATGAACCCACAAAATGATGGAGTAAATATTAGGTTATACTTACCTCCTTCAACAGAAGAAAGAAGAAGGGATCTGGCAAAAAAATCTGCTGGCGAGGGAGAGCATTCAAAGGTGGCGATTCGTAACATTAGAAGAGATGCGATTGAAGAAGTAAAGAAATTGCAAAAAGACGGGCTAAGTGAAGATGTGGCAAAAGATGCAGAAAAAGATATTCAGGAATTAACTGACAGCTATATTGTATTAGTAGATAAGCATCTGTCAGCAAAAGAAAAGGAAATAATGTCAATATAACTATATAACAAGTTCAATTACAAAAATAACCACCGGTTAACCAGGAATTTTTTTGCTCTTTGTATTATTTGCTACGTACACTCCAACCAGTATGATCGCTAAACATCCAACCTGCGGTAAAGTTATTTTTTCCCCACTTAGCAATCCCCAGAAAACAGCAACAAAAGGAATTCCATAAGTAACTGTCGAAGCAAATAAACCGCCCGAACGTTTAACCAAAACATAAAATAAAACCGAAGCTAAGGCGGTACCAAAAACACCCAAAACAGTACTGGCACCGGTAGCAAATAAGAAAGACTTATCCAATAAAGAGTTATTAAAATAACTGGTCATCCATAAAATAATTAGTGAAGGAGGAATTAGCATGCCAAAGGCAAGCGAAGCTGTATATAGAGAGCCTGTTTGTTGTAAATAATTACCTACTAAATTTACATTAATACCATAAAATATAGTAGCCAGCAAAACTAATAAAGCATAAGATATATAAGTTAATGTGATGTTGCCTTTTGATATGAAAAGTAAGGAGAGACCTACAAATCCAATTATAACTCCGATATACCGGTTTACAGAAACTTTCGTTTTAAAAAACATAACACCTATTAAAATCGTAAACAAAGGTGTTAGTGCATTTAGTATTCCGGCTAACGAACTATCAATCTTTACCTCAGCAATACAAAACAAAAAGGCGGGAAAAAAACTACCAAGTATTCCTGAGAGAATTATAATACCTATTTTATTGTTAGGTATTTTTTTGTAAGCTGTAACAGCAAAAGGAAGAAGAATAATGCCTGCAGTGATCATTCGAAGGGCTGCCACCTGGTAAGGCGATAAAACCTCCAAACCGATCTTCATTAATTTAAAAGAACTGCCCCAGATTAATGATAGAACAATAAAAATACCCCAATTAATAATCTTACCTTTCAATGTAAAAAATTTTGGCCAAAGGTCTGTAAACGAATTTATTATCTTAGAAAAATTAAACCCACTTCTTATGCCTCAAAGACTTGCAGATATCTCAACACAGGCTCCAAAAGATTTTGATAAAGTAAAAACGAGAGAAAAAACTGCATTGCTCTTAGATGAGTTAGATGAGTTGCAGAATTTATTGTTTGCTGAAGCTAAACATTCCGTATTGGTTATAATACAAGGAATGGATGCAAGCGGAAAAGATGGAGCTATTAAAAATGTTTTTGGAACACTAAATCCACAGGGAGTAGCAGTAAGATCTTACAAAGCTCCCACGCAGGAAGAGCTGTCTCATGACTTTCTATGGCGTATTCATCAACATGCTCCCGCGAAAGGAATGATACAGGTCTTTAACCGCTCCCATTATGAAGATGTGCTAATTACACGGGTTCATAAATGGTGCAATGATGAAATGGCTTTTGAAAGAATGAAAGCAATCAATCGTTTCGAAGCTTTATTGTCAGAGCATAATGATACCCAAATACTTAAGTTCTATTTGCATGTATCTCCGAAAGAGCAGCAGGAACGTCTGAACGAAAGAATTGACGATCCCCGAAAACAATGGAAATACAATGCAAATGATTTTAATGAGGCCAAGCTTTGGGATGACTATATGAAAATGTACGAGGATTGTTTTGAGAATTGTAATAAGATCCCCTGGGTAATAGTTCCTGCGGACCAGAACTGGTATAAGGAATACGTAATTGCTGATACTTTATTACAAACCTTATCTTCCCTTAGTATGAAGTACCCCGGATTGAAGAAAGAATAACGAGTAAGGTGCTTATTCCTTAGATCCGGAACCGTTGTTTTTAAAAAGCATTGCTATCACAGTTATCTTTATGCTCTTAGCGGATACTCTTCTTAAGCCCTCCTGGTAAAAAATAAACCACAAAGAAAAATAAAAGGTTAGCAACAGTACAGAGCCAACCTTAATATTATAACAAAATTTTTAGGGTAATTACGTTTGTTGATAAGTAGTTATCAAATATGAATCTTATAAACACAGCTCTCGTGCATGTGTTCACTGGTGTATTCTAATCAATACATTTGTAAAGACCGAATATTTGTACAACACTGTTCGGTTCTTACTTAAACCCGAGCAAGTAGTGAATACCCAACCTTACCAGATTAAGCTTCCGCAATTTGAAGGTCCTTTCGATCTGTTATTATTTTTTATCGAGAGAGACGAACTGGATATTTACAATATTCCCATCTTTACAATAACCAAAGATTTTCTTGAGTACATTCATCTGCAGGAGACACTAAATATTGAAATGAGCAGTGAGTTTATTTTATTTGTATCAACACTAATGCGCATTAAGGCAAAGCTGTTACTGCCCCGTAAAGAGTTAGATGAGCAGGGCAACGAAATTGATCCGAGGCAGGAATTGATTGATAAGATACTTGAATACAAAAGGTTTAAAGAGGCATCAGTGCAAATGGCGGACATGGAAGCATTACGGATGATGATGGCCAGGAGAGGAAATATTCAAAAAGAACTGAACGGTATAGGTGAGCAGGCAGGCGAAGGAACGGAAATACAAAACATTACCCTGTTTAAATTGATGAAGTCTTTTGAAAGGGTAATGCAAAAGGTTCACGACAGGCAGAACAGGCCTGTACATACAGTTGTCCGTTATGACTATACTATGGAGGAAAGCAGGGAGTTTGTTTTGAACCTTGCCGATAGGGAAAGAACGGTGTCGTTCGAGAAAATATTTAAGCACTGCAACGATAAAATACACGCAATATTTCTCTTTTTAAGTATGCTTGAACTTATCCAACTAAGTTACATGAGCATACTTGTTGGTGAAGGGAAAAACAATTTTGTAATAGAATGGAATGAAAACAGGGAAGAAGATGCAGTGCCAGGGTTTCAACAAACCTTTGCTGCATAGGCAAGCTAAAACGCTGACGAATACCTATAATTAAAAAGCCACTTGTAACAGGTGGCTTTACGTTTTTATATCATCCAATCTTAACTAACCC
>MWYU01000672.1 GCA_002050375.1 Chitinophagales bacterium 62-2 | reverse complement strand
CCTATAATGCAGTCATGTGCTATATGTACATAAGCCATTAACAGGCAATTACTTCCTACTACTGTTTTCCATTTTTCTTTAGTTCCGCGGTTCACAGTAACACATTCGCGAATGGTGGTATAATCGCCTATTTCAACCGTTGTTTTCTCTCCAACAAATTTTAAATCCTGTGGAATAGCTCCTATTACGGCTCCCGGATATATTGCACAGCTTTTTCCAATATTAGAGCCATTCATTATTACCGCATGAGACATGATATGCGTTCCATCTCCAACAGTTACCTCTTCATAAATAACGGCAAAAGGATCTACAGTAACATTATTACCAATATTGGCAGTGGGATGTACATACGCCAAAGGGCTTATTGTACTCATTCTTTTGGTCTTTTAACAATTTGGGCTACCAGTGTAGCTTCTGTTACTAATTTATCGCCCACAAATATTGTCCCTCTCATTTCAACAATCCCCCGGCGTATAGGATTAAGCAGCTCCATTCTTAAAATAAGCGTATCTCCGGGAACTACTTTTTGTTTAAACTTACAGTTGTCTATTTTAAGAAAATAGGTATCGTATTTATCCTCAGTATTTCTTGGAATGGCAAGTAATCCTCCTGCCTGTGCCAGTGCCTCTACCTGCAATACCCCCGGCATAACAGAATTATTAGGAAAGTGACCTTGGAAATGAGGTTCGTTAGAAGTAACATTTTTGATTGCAACAACTACTTTATCTGTAAGCTCCATCACCTTGTCTACCATTAAGAACGGGTAACGATGGGGAAGGATCTTTTCGATTTCCTGGATATCAATCAACGGCGGTTGATTAGGGTCATATTTGGGAACTTCGAGTTTGTTCTTATACTTTTTAATATGCTCTTTTATCTTCTTGGCAAACTTAACATTGCTTGCATGACCCGGACGATTAGCAATAATATGCGCTTTAAAAGGAAAACCAACCAGGGCAAGATCGCCAACTACATCGAGCAGTTTATGGCGCGCAGGTTCGTTGGGAAAGCGGAGTTCAAGATTATTCAATATTCCTTCAGAGTTTATCTGAACATCGCTTTTGTTAAAAATCTTGGAAATTTTTTCAACCTGGGTCGCAGAGACTTCTTTATCAACTACAACAATCGCATTATTTATATCTCCACCTTTAATAAGGTTGTTTGCCAGAAGCCATTCAAGCTCATGAAAAAAACAAAAAGTACGACAAGGCGCTATTTGATTATTAAAATCCGAAATATTTTTAAGCGCGGCATGTTGCGTGCCTAAAACAGGGCTATTAAAATCTATCAAAGTATTTATGCGATACTGAGTGTAAGGTAAAGCAACCATCTCCACCTTTTTTTCTTCGTCAACAAAAGTGATATTGTGCTCAATGTTATAATAAACCTTAGCTGCGTCCTGCTTTTGCGTACCTGCTTTTTGAAGCGCTTCTACAAAAGGTTGCGCGCTTCCATCTAATATCGGCACTTCCTCGCCATCAATTTCGATTAAGGCATTATCTACCTGCATGCCGGTAAGCGCTGCCATTAAATGCTCTATAGTGCTTACTCTTGCACCCTTATTTTCAATAGTAGTGCTGCGATTAGTTTCAACTACGAAATCAACATCGGCTTTTACGGCTGGCTGGCCGGCAAGGTCAACTCTTTTAAAATTTATTCCTGTATTGGGAGCTGCAGGTTTTAAAACCATAGTAACAGATTGACCGGTGTGGATACCTGCTCCTGAAATACTTATTTCCTCCTTAATTGTATGCTGAAAAGTTTGGCCGTTACTATTCATAAGCTTAAAGGGCACGAAAGTATGAAAAGTATCGGATTTTTATAAATTGGAAAGGCATCTGAAAGAGGATGATGAAAATGGGTAATTGTTGTATTACTAAACCTGCAATTATAATTGGCTCATGTTTGCCTTCTCCTCAAGTAACTGTTTTATCTGGTTTTCGAGGTCGCTTAAACGTTTTTCAAGCTCGGGTAAATTACGGCTGATGGCCTGGCTCCTTAATGCACTTGTATAATCAAAAGCCGGTGAACCGGTAACTGCAACATTGGGAACTTTAATAGATTTACTTACACCACTTTGTGCATTTATTTTACTTCCGTCAGCTATTTGAATATGGCCCACCACACCGGCCTGACCACCAATCATTACATTTTTACCAATTTTAGTACTGCCGCTTACTCCCGCTTGTGCAGCTATTACGGTGTTATTGCCCACCTCAACATTGTGAGCAATTTGTATTAAGTTATCAAGTTTAGCGCCCGATCTTATAATTGTAGAGCCGATGGTTGCACGGTCAATAGTTGCGTTAGAACCTATTTCAACATTGTCTTCAATAATTACATTTCCTATCTGCGGCACTTTTTTAAAGGTGCCATCCTGTTGAGGAGCAAATCCAAATCCATCGCCGCCAATAACAGTTCCGGCATGTATCGTTACGTTTTTACCAATCGTACAATCGTGGTAAATTTTTACGCCCGGATGCAGAAGTGTATTGTCTCCGATTTTTACATTATTCCCAATAAAAACACCGGGAAATATTTTTACGTTGTTGCCTATTTCACTTTCATCTCCTACATAAGCAAAGGCTGCAATAAAAACATGATCTCCTTTTTTTGCTGAGGGGGAAACATAACTCGGCTGCTGAACACCCTGCAATTGCTGTGTTTTTATTTGCTGGTAATGATGCAGTAAACTTGCAAATGCGGTATAAGGATCAGCAACGCGGATAAGTGTTGCCTGTAGAGGTTGTTTTAAATCAAGCTTCTCGCCTATGATAATGACGGATGCTTTTGTAGTATAAATAAACTCTTCGTATTTGGGGTTTGCAAGAAAAGCAAGTTGTCCTTGCTGCGCTTCTTCAATTCTGCCAAAACTCCTCACAACACTGTCGGGGTTGCCTTCAATCTTTCCGTTTATTAAAACCGCTATTTGATTTGCAGTAAATGTCATGTTTAAGAGTTTAGCTAAGTCGTAACGAAGTCAACAAATGGACTTGAACTTATAGCTAAGGTTATAAAGCTATTGATAAAAACAAATGTAGAATTTTTTTATAGCGCTGGAGAGTGTTTTATGGATAAGTGCGTTGTCAACTTGTGAAATATCTTTAACAACTCCATCTTTAAATAAAATATTAATGTGCTCATCATTTGTTTTATACATTGTATTTACCGCTTCGCCTGTGAAAACAAAATATCCTGCTTCATCCTTCGATATATTTAGTTTCAGACAAGCCTCGTTTAATTTCTGTTGCATTAGTTCTTCCTTAAAAGGTTCGGCCTGAAGTTTGATTTTTAGTAATCTCCGGTCTAATAAATTTGCGGACAATGTTCTTAAAATTGTATCACTGTGCTTGCTCCATATTTTTATTGCATGAATGAAATCATAATCATCAAGCTGGCAAAACTGGTGTAAAGTTTTCTCATTCATTACACCATTGTATTCTCCAAGAAAATAATCTATCGCTGTTCCGGTTATTAATGAAGAATGGGAACTTGTATAAATTTTTCTCACCCGTTCGATAATTTTAACCATCATTTTTTCGGCAACCAGCACTGTTTTATGCAGGTAAACCTGCCAGTACATTTGCCTTCGGGCTATTAGAAACTTTTCAATACTATAAATGCCTTTTTCTTCTACCATGAGTTCGCCGTTTTGTACGGCAAGCATTTTTAAAATTCTGTCGTAACCAATTACACCTTCACTTACACCGGTAAAAAAACTATCTCTTGTTAAATAGTCCATTCTATCCACATCTAATTGCCCGCTCACTAATTGATATAAAAATTTCTTCTCGTAATTATTGGTGAAAATATTTATCGCCATGTGCAGCTTTCCATCTAAATCCTTATTTAATAAATGCATTATCTGCAAACTCAAAGTTTCATGATGAATGCCGGGCAGCAAAGAATCTTCTAAAGCATGGCTGAAAGGTCCGTGGCCAATATCATGTAATAAAATGGCAGCTTTAACTGCTGTTTCTTCTTCGGTAGTAATCTCTATGCCTTTATTGCACAGCTCACGAATGGCATTGCCCATTAAATGATACGCTCCTAAAGAGTGATGCAGTCGTGTATGTACAGCGCCGGGGTAAACCAAATGAGCCATTGCCATTTGCTGTATCCGCCGCAGCCTCTGATAATAAGGATGTGCGATTATGCTAAAAATGAGCGGATGATTAATAGTTATAAATCCATAAACAGGATCGTTTATAATTTTTTGACGGGTAGCGGACATGAAAAAGTTCTTGTTAAATAATATTTTAGATGCAGCAAATCTACAATAGGCATTACTAAAAGGGTAAATTTGAGCCATTCCGCAATAAATACTTTACATTATGTCAGTAGCTAAAATTTTATGGGTAGACGATGAGATAGAAAGTTTACGCAGCCAGAAACTTTTTCTGGAAAATAAAGGATATGAGGTTGAAACACTTACAAACGGCTTCGATGCTGTAGAATTTGTGAAGGAAAATGCGGTAGATGTAGTATTGATGGATGAGAGTATGCCGGGGCTTACGGGTCTTGAAACACTTGCCCAGATCAAAGAGGTTAACGGACAAATTCCGGTTGTACTTATTACCAAAAATGAGACTGAAAATTTAATGGACGATGCTATTGGCAGTAAGATAAGCGACTATCTTATTAAACCTGTTAATCCAAACCAGGTTTGGCTGAGTCTGAAAAAAATTATAGATAACAGGCGGCTTGTGGCGGAAAAAACGACAAGTGCTTACCAGCAACAGTTTCGCCATTTATTTATGGCCCTTAACAGCAATCCGAATTACAACGAGTGGATGGATATTTACAAAAAGCTCGTGTATTGGGAACTTGAGATGGAGCAAAGCGACAGCCCCGAAATGCTGGAAGTTTTGCAAAGCCAGAAGCAGGAAGCAAACACCGAGTTCTTTAAATTCATCAGTAAAAATTATTTAAGTTGGATAGACACGAAGAATGATGCACCTGTGATGAGCAATACTTTGCTGCAGTATAAAGTGCTTCCCCATGTTGAAAAAGGAACGCCGACATTCTTTCTGCTAATTGATAATCTACGGTTCGACCAATGGAAAGCAATCCAGCCGTTGTTTACCGAGAACTTTCGAATACTTGAGGAGGAAACCTTTTATAGCATTTTACCCACTGCCACTCAATATTGCCGTAATTCTATCTTCAGTGGTTTGTTACCTATAGATATTGAAAAACAATTTCCTGTTGAGTGGAAGAATGATGATGAACAGGGAGGTAAAAATTTATTTGAAGAGCATTTTTTTAAAGGTTTGCTGAAGCGTTTAAGGAAAGACGATATCAAATACAGCTACACAAAAGTTGTAAATAATCATGACGGCTTACAGTTGATGAACAATATTCATAATTTAATGGGTAACGACCTTAATATTATCATCTACAACTTTGTTGATATGCTAAGCCATGCCCGAACCGAAATGGAGGTTTTAAAAGAACTGGCAGGCGATGAAGTAAGTTACCGCAGCATTACAAGGAGTTGGTTCGAACACTCGCCCCTTAACCAGGCCCTTAAAAAAATTGCCGATAAAAAAGTTAACCTTATTGTTGCAACAGACCATGGAACGGTAAAAGTAAAAACACCTTATAAAGTAATTGGCGATAAACAAACAACTACTAACTTAAGGTATAAGCATGGCCGTAACCTTAATTATGATCCTAAGGATGTGTTGGTTTTTAAAGATCCAAGGCAGGGAGGCTTGCCTGTGCCAAATGTAAATTCGTCTTTCATTTTTGCCAAAGAAGATGGGTTTTTATGCTATCCGAACAACTACAATCATTTTGTAAATTATTACCGCAATACTTTTCAGCACGGCGGAGTAAGCATGGAAGAAATGATTGTTCCGGTAATTAAGATGGTAAGTAAAGTGTAGGGTTCGCAGCAGAGGATAAATTTGTATTTTTAGATCAAAGAAATTTTATGAAAACAATTACTCCTGATGTCAAAATAACAGAAGTTTGGGAAACATTAAGCTATAATCAAAAACAGTCTGTTATTCAATTGATCCACTCTTTTAAAGAAGAAGAAATTGAAATGACGGGAGAAGAAATTGAAAGCTATAACAAAGAGATAGAAGAAGCAGAGCAACGAATTGCCAGCGGGCAGTATACTACACATGAGGACGTGGTAAAAAGCTTGGAGAAATGGAGGTAATATGGGATGATAAAGCTTTTATAGCTTTCAATAAAATATTAGATTATATTTCTAAAGACTCCCCAAAAAGTGCAAGTAAAATAGCTGATAAAGTTATTGAGACTTTTAATAAAATAGCAAAGCATCCATTTATATATCCTGCTGACAAATACAAAAGAAATAATACGAACTTATACCGGGCCTTTAATTTGTATAGAATAAGAATATCTTATAAAGTAGAGGAAAGCAGGATATTAGTTGTACGATGCCGGCACACGAGTCAACTTCCTTTGTATTATTGATATGTTCATAAATTTGTACCTGCATTCCTAATACTTCTGCTACATGAAATACAACCCTGCGACTTTAAATAAGCTCGAAAAAGTTTTAGAAGAATCCTCTTATGTTATTCGTTATGAAAGGGGAACCTTCCAAAGCGGTTATTGCCTTCTGGAAGCAAAGAAGGTTGTGGTGCTTAATAAGTTTTTAAATGTTGAAGGTCGCATTAATATACTGATCGAGCTTATACCTCAACTTGCAATCAATATAGACAAACTTACTCATGAAAGCCAGAAGGTGTATGAAGACATCATGAAAAAGTCCTTGACAGAAACAGAGAAGCCTGAATAAATTTCCTTGTACGTTTCTTAATTTTTGATCCGCTTTTGCTTATTAACTACATGGCTCATTAAACAAATGACTCGATGACTTGTTGACCCAATTCCCTAATAACCTCTCCCTACGTTTCACTAAATTCTATTCCACTTTTTACTGTAGGTTTGTAATTGTGGCCTATCCTTCATTAACTATAACTTTTTTAGGAACAGGCACCAGCAGTGGTGTACCTATGGTGGCTTGTAGTTGTGAAGTTTGCACTTCTGCAGACCCAATGGATAACCGGCTTCGCAGCAGCATAATGGTACAGTCAGCTTCAACAACCATTATTGTAGATGCTACCCCCGATTTTCGTTACCAAATGCTTCGCGAGAAAGTAAAAGATATAGATGCAATTCTCATCACGCATCCCCATAAAGATCATGTTGCAGGATTAGATGATACCCGCCCCTTTCAATTTTTTACCCACAAGCCTACCCAGATATATGGAAACAAAATGTCGCTCGAAGGAATTGAAAGGGAAATTCCTTATGCCTTTCAGGACATCAGGTATCCCGGTGTTCCCAAAATAAACCTTCACGAAATATCCTTAGATGCTTTTACCATTGGCGATATTCCTGTACAACCGGTGTTAGTATGGCACCATCGTATGCCTGTTTATGGTTTTAGATTTGGAGGTTTTACGTATATTACTGATGCAAATCGCATTGATGATAGGGAGAAAGAAAAAATTAGAGGAAGTGAGGTTATTGTTTTGAATGCGCTTAGAAATGAAACGCATATCTCTCACTTCACTTTGCAGCAGGCGATAGATTTGGTTAGGGAACTAGAGATACCTAAGGCTTATTTTACACATATCAGTCACCAGTTAGGCCTGCATAAAATTGTTTCTTCTTCGTTACCTGCTGGAATATTACTTGCATATGATGGATTAGTAATCAGCTTATAATTTTCTTTTATCCTCTATTCTGGTAAAAATTGTTTCTATGAAAAATAGGTTGCAAACAGTTATAAAAGATTATTTCACCTTTAGCAAAAGTGAAAGAACCGGTTTGTTTATTCTTATTCTTTTAGGTGTACTTATTTATTTTCTTCCGGATTTTTTTAGAACAAAAAGAACACCGGTTCAAAAAGATGCTTTTGAAAAAGAAATAGCGCAACTTAAAATTTCAATAGATACTTCCCGGGGATACAACAATCGCTATAACAATAACCGGAACGATGATGAAAGGGGAGATTATTTTCAGCCAAAACATTACTACGATAACAAGCCTGATGTAAAGGGTGAATTATTCGCTTTCGATCCTAATACAATTGATGAAGCAGGGTGGAAGCGTTTAGGCGTTAAAGACAAAACAGTCGGCACGCTTAAAAAATTTATGGCCAAAGGTTTTAAGTTCAGAAAACCTGAAGATATACGAAGGGTTTATGGGATCAGTCCTAACCTGGCTGACCGTTTAATACCATATATACATATTGCCGCTGCAGAAAATAATTACCACAACTATTCTTCAAATTCGTATGCTGCAAATAAACCTGATTATGCTAATGCTAACCCTAATCCCACTATTACAGGTTCAGTTCCCTATAAACCCCGCATAATTGAAATTAATGAAGCTGATACTGCAGCTTTTATCTCGCTGCCGGGTATAGGAAGTAAACTTGCCATGCGTATAATTAATTTTAGAGATAAGCTTGGAGGTTTTTATTCTGTAAGCCAGGTAGCAGAAACCTATGGAGTTCCTGATAGTACCTTTCAAAAGATAAGGCCACAGTTACAATGCAATAATGCTGCTGTAAAAAAGATAAATATTAACGAGGCCAATGTCGATGAATTAAAATCTCATCCTTATATAAAATACGCCCTTGCAAATGTGATCATCAACTATCGAAAGCAACATGGTAATTTTAAATCAATTGAAGATATTCGCCAGATTGATATTATAACTGAAGAGGTGTTTAAGAAAATTGCTCCTTATTTAGTTGTTTAACGAGTTGTACGTCACCCTACTGCACACAGCGTAACCGTTGATACAGCCAAAGACTTTGCCGCCCGACCCCACGCTATTTTTAGCACATTGCAAGGCGCACAAAACCCGGACACAAAGCCAACCTTGCAAAGAGCTAAAAATGGCAGCAGCACAACCCACTCACCGCCGGCTGAATGAATTCTTTAAAATTTAATTGAAATATCAGCTAAATAACTACCTTAATAACACATTAACTTACACTAAGCTTGCCTTTTTAATAGGACTTTTCTAACACTTTACTGCTAATTAAGTGAGCCCCGGTATTCATTCGGGGTGTGCCCTACCTGCTGCTTAAACAATCTTGAGAAATGCTGTGGATATTTGAACCCTAACTCGTAAGCTATTTCGCTAACAGTCTTGTTGGGGTCAAATATTTTCTCCTTAGCCACATCTATCAATTTTGTTTGTATGTATTCCTGTGCTGTTTTGCCTGTTTCTTTCTTTACGAG
>MWYU01000690.1 GCA_002050375.1 Chitinophagales bacterium 62-2 | reverse complement strand
AAGCAAAAAGGCTATAAAAAAATGGTGCTTGATACGCTGGAAAGATTACAGCCAGCAATAAAACTGTATGCTAAACATGGTTTTGTAAATACATCTGCTTATTATCACAATCCTTTGCCTGGAGTCGTGTATATGGAGAAGATGTTATTACCCAAATCAAGTTGTTGAGTGCGTCATAATTCAATCATAATCTTATCTATTACTTTCGCATAGTGTTTATGCTCCAACCCATGAATTCTCTCTGCCAAACTCTCCGCACTATCCTCCCTTAGCACGGGGCAACTTGCCTGAAAAATTATATCGCCCTTATCGTAATCTTCATTCGCATAATGAATAGTTATGCCGCTTTCAGTTTCTCCTGCAGCGATAACAGCTTCATGCACCTTTGTTCCATACATTCCCTTCCCTCCAAATTTTGGCAATAACGCAGGATGGATATTAACTATCCTGTTTCTGTAAGCATCAACCAATGTTTGTGGAATCTTCCAAAGAAATCCTGCCAGAACAATAAAATCTATTTGCGCCTCTTTCAGTTCATTAAGATATCCGGTTCCTCTAAAAAACTTTTCTTTATCAATTAGTAAAGCAGGGATTTGATTAGCGGCGGCAATATCAACGACGCCAGCGGTGGGTTTATTACAAACAACTAATTGAACGTTAATAAAGGGATGTTGTGAAAAGTGCTCTATAATATTTTTTGCATTTGTTCCAGTGCCTGAAGCAAATATTGCTATAGATTTATGGGAAGATGAAACAGGGTTGACCAAAACACTTGTCATGCTGTAAAGATGAAAGAAAAGTACGATTATCAAAATGGTGATTTGAGAGTTTTTTCACTCTTATATTTTGCTTACACAACAATGACAATCAGTTTTATTGCCTTTCTAAAACTTGCTGAAACCCTTGCTGCATAAGATGAGATTTTTTTTTTAATATTTGATATTATGTCAGTATCGTGACATATTTTTGCAGCCATTTAGGAGATTTTTCCACATCAATACACAACTTATTGTGTTTATGACCCGAGATAGGAGATTAACCAAAACACTAATCAAAACACTAATACTAAATTTAGTAATTCTTATTTTCTCTTTTAGCAATAGCCTGTATGCTCAAAATGGGCAGGCCTTATTCTCTCAAAATTGTGCTTCGTGTCATGCAGTTCATAAAGATCTTACCGGTCCGGCTTTAGCAGGTGTGGAAGAACGTTGGGGCGATAAGGACAGATTATACGCCTGGATACGGAATAACCAAGCGGTTTTAAAAAGCGGCGATAAGTATGCTAACGAGCTTTATCTGAAATGGAATAAAACACCCATGAACCTGTTTCCTAATCTTAAAGACGAGGAGATAGCATCTATACTTACTTACATTAAAAGTGTTCCCGATCCTAAAGCGGGAGGCAACGCTGCCGGTGCTGCAGGGGCAACTGCCGGGCAACAGGATGGAGGCGATAACACTTTGCTTTATGGTATCCTCACACTAATTCTTGCAGTTGTTGCTTTAATATTGCTACAGGTAAACAGCAATCTTAAAAAGCTTTCTGACGAAAAAGAACATATCCCTTCATTAGAGCCTGTTCCTTTTTGGAGAAACAAGGCCTACATTGCCATGTTTACTATATTATTATTTTGTATTGGTGGTTACTTAACTGTAAAAGGTGCAATTGGTCTTGGCCGTTCGCAAGGGTACCAGCCGGAGCAACCGATTTATTATTCCCACAAAGTTCATGCGGGCACAAACCAGATCAGTTGTTTGTATTGCCATGGCGGGGCACAGGAAAGTAAACATGCTAACATACCCTCCCTAAATGTTTGTATGAACTGCCACATGGCAATTAATGAGTATAACGGTAAGGAAAAAATTTATAAGGAAGATGGAACCGAAGTAAACGGCACCGCCGAAATTCAAAAACTTTATAAGTATGCGGGCTACGATCCTGCAGTGTCAAAAGTTTGGGATCCTAACAAGGCTAAGCCTGTAGAATGGGTAAGAATTCATAACCTGCCAGATCACGTTTATTTCAACCACTCTCAACATGTTAAAGCAGGTAAAGTTGCGTGTCAAACCTGTCATGGCGAAATTCAAAAAATGGATGAAGTTCACCAGTTTTCAGACTTAAGCATGGGTTGGTGTATCAATTGTCATCGTACTACACAGGTTCAGTTCAAAGAAAATGGCTTCTATAGTATTTACCAGAAGTTTCATGAAGATTTGCAGAACGGTAAAATCGATAAGGAAAAGGGAATTACAGTTGAAAAGATTGGCGGAACAGAGTGTCAGAAGTGCCACTATTAAGGGATAGCAGAGACAATAATTTATTTAAAGAACTAAATAACTAAACAACGCAAGTTTTCAAGCTTTTAGGGCTTGGGGCTAAACCGACAGATATGGAGCAACAAAAGTATTGGCAAAGTTTTGGAGAGCTGAACAAATTGAACGCTAATCAATCTGCTGCTAAAGACGAGTTCCAGGAAGATTTGCCTTTTGAGATGGATGATAAAGGATTACTGGATGTTAAAACTCCGCGAAGAGATTTTTTGAAATATATGGGCTTTAGCACTGCCGCTGCTGCCATAGCTGCCAGTTGCGAAATGCCGGTTAAAAAAGCCATACCTTTTGTAAATAAACCTGAAGATGTTATTCCCGGTGTAGCTAATTATTATGCTACCACTTTTGTGCAGGATGGCGAAGCTGTAAGTGCCATTGCTAAAGTAAGAGACGGACGACCTATAAAAATTGAAGGAAATGAATTATCGCCCATAACTCGTGGAGGTACTTCTTCAAGAATGCAGGCATCTGTTTTAGATTTATATGATACAAGCCGTTTGCCTTATCCTATGGCAAACGGAAAGGAAGTAAGCACTTTCGATGCTTTCGATAAAATGTTAGCAGGCGATGTTGCAGGCATTGGTGCCGCACCTGTTGTTTTACTTACCTGTTCTGTTACATCACCTACTACGAGGCAGGTTATAGGACAGTTTTTAACTAAGTTTCCTGGTAGCCGTCATGTACAATATGATGCTGTAAGCTACAGCGGAATGTTGCTCGCAAACGAAGCAAGTTATGGCCGCAGAGCTATTCCTTCATACAACTTTGCCGCGGCTAAAGTAATTGTTAGTCTTGGTGCCGATTTTCTTGGCTCCTGGATTAATCCTGTTGAATTTAACAAGCAATACAGCATAGGCAGAAAGATAGATGAGAAAAATCCCACTATGAGCAAGCATATCCACTTCGAGGGTATGATGAGCATGACCGGGGCAAATGCTGATGAAAGATATTCTCACCGCCCCTCCGAAACCGGGTCTATTGCTCTTGCTTTATATGCGGCTTTAGGTGGTGCAGTAACTGCACCTGCTTTAAATACAAACCTCCAAAATGCTGTGCGAAAAACAGCAGGACTTCTTACTGGCAATAGGGGAGCGGCAGTAGTGGTTTGTGGAAGTAACGATCCCAATATTCAAACTATAGTTAACGGCATAAATGCATCCATTGGCGCTAACGGCTCTGTTATAGATTGGTCTTCTACTTATAATACCCACCAGGGAATTGATGCAGAATTTACTACGCTGGTAAATGATATGAATAACGGTGCTATAGGTGCGTTATTTATACATCAGGCAAATCCTGTTTATAATTATTTTGACAGTAAGCGTTTTGCAGACGGGTTGAAAAAAGTAAAGCTAACTGTGTCATTCAATGCTAAGATGGATGAAACGACTGAGCTTTGTAAATATGTTATCCCTGATCATCATTACCTCGAAAGCTGGGGAGATGCCGAAATAAAAATGGGTCAGTTTTCATTAATTCAGCCTACTATTTATCCGTTGTTTAAAACACGTCAGTGGCAGGATACTCTTCTGAGATTAAGTGGTGCAACAACCGATTATCTAACCTTACTTAAACAATATTGGGGCGGAAGGTTAGGAGGCGATGCAGGTTGGGATAAAGCATTGCAGGATGGTGTAATTACACCAGGCTCATCGCAAACCAGTACAAGAACCGTTCTTACTGCACCTACAAGCGGTGCTCCTGATACTACCCGTTCTGCCGGAACGGTGCCGCCTGTATTTGCAACAACCGGTGCTCAGGGTGCTGGTTTCAATGGCAGTGGCATTGCACAAGCTGCAAATGCAATTGGATCAGCTAAAAAAGGTGGCAAAACTGAATTAGTGTTGTATCAGAAGGTGACAATGGGTACAGGGCAGCAGGCAAATAATCCATGGTTACAGGAGTGCCCCGATCCCATTACCAAAGCTACGTGGGACAACTATGCTACAATTTCTCCGGCCCTGGCGAAAAGCATGTTCGGCATTGACCTTACAAAAAACGGCGATACGGATGCCTACGAAGTACATCCGGAAAAGCCGGTAATAAAAATTACAGCAAACGGGAAAACATTAGAATTACCAGTCATTATAGTGCCCGGTACTAACGCAGATACCATTGCTGTAGCGTTAGGATATGGTCGTGGTACAAATGCTATTTCTGATAGTAATGATGAAAGCGACGACCGTATTAATAAAGCCAGGCAAAATATAGGAAAAGCCGGAGGGGCAGTTGGTAAAAATGCTTACCCACTGGTTGCCTTTAATGGTGTTACAAGAGATTATATATTGCCTGCTGTGGATGTTGATAAAGCAGGACACAATTATAAAGTCGCTCAAAACCAAACTCACCAAACGTACGAAGACCGTACAGAAGTTGTTTTGGAAACTTCGCTTCCGCAATTTCGGGCAAAGCCGAAAATGTTTCAGGAGCGAAGAGAGGAGCTGCATAAAGACTTTGCTCCGAATACAGAAAACTTTGAAAAAGAAGCAACGCTATACCCTTTGTTCCCTAAGCCCGGAATTAAATGGGGCATGAGCATAGATATGAACAGTTGTACCGGCTGTCACGCATGCGTTGTAGCTTGTACCGTTGAGAATAATGTAGCTGTTGTTGGTAAGCACGAAGTAACACGGGCACACGACATGCATTGGCTCCGTATCGACCGTTACTTTAGCGGTAACCTTGATAATCCAAGTGTCGTGTTTCAGCCTATGCTTTGCCAGCATTGTGATAATGCTCCCTGCGAAAACGTTTGTCCCGTTGCTGCAACTAATCACAGCAGCGAAGGTATAAACCAGATGATCTATAACCGTTGTATCGGTACAAGATATTGCGGTAATAACTGTCCTTATAAAGTTCGTCGTTTCAACTGGTCTGATTATATGGGCGCTGATAGCTTCCCCGATAACCAGCGAGGCATTCTTACTGATGCATCAATGATGATGAACGATGATCTTACAAGAATGGTTTTAAACCCTGACGTAACTGTACGAAGCCGTGGTGTAATTGAAAAATGTTCTTTTTGTGTACAGCGTTTACAAGATGGTAAGCTTAAAGCTAAGAAAGAAAGCCGCCCTTTAAAATCTGGTGCAAATGGCGAGTATGATGTAAAGACCGCATGCCAGCAAGCTTGCCCAACCGATGCAATTGTTTTCGGTAATGTAAATGACAAGCAAAGTACCGTTTACCAGCACAGGGCAGATAACCAGGGGCGCTTGTTCTATTCACTCGAAATGATACATACATTGCCTAACGTAAGTTACCTGGCAAAAGTTAGAAATACGGATACTCCTGTACAGATCGGCGAAGTGCAGGAAACGGTGGGTGGACACGGCGAAAAGGAGATGGAACACCAGGATGGGCAGGAGAAGAAATAGGGTTACGGTGATAAGTCGATTGGGTAAGAGGTTGAAAAGTTTAGAGTCGTTAGTGGAGATGTATAATTAGTTGCAGTGAGTGGTTCTAATAATTGGAGGTTGTACGAAAGCAAGCAAAACGCATGTTAATAAGAAAAAATATTTTATAAAAAAATCATTTTAAAATCGGCATTGCTGATTCTAAACCAGACCAGATGAATATAAAGTACGAATCGCAAATAAGGGAACCACTGGTAGATGGTAATAAAGATTACCACCAGGTTACAGAAGACATCATTCGGCCAATTGAAGCCAAGGCGGGTACATTATGGTATATAGGATTTTTTATTTCGGTTGCATTGTTGTTGTTTGGGGTTTATAGTGTTTACCGTGAGGTAACTTACGGAATAGGGCAGTGGAACCTTAATAAAACCGTTGGCTGGGGTTGGGATATTACCAACTTCGTATGGTGGATTGGTATTGGACACGCGGGTACTTTGATCTCTGCTATTCTTTTATTATTCAGGCAAGGTTGGAGAACAGGTGTTAACCGCGCGGCTGAAGCTATGACAATCTTTGCGGTAATCTGTGCAGGTCAATTTCCTATATTTCACATGGGGCGGGTATGGGTAGGCTTCTTTGTAATGCCTTATCCAAATACACGTGGTCCGTTATGGTCTAACTTTGCATCACCTTTGTTGTGGGACGTATTTGCGATCTCTACTTATTTCACAGTATCATTATTGTTCTGGTATTCAGGGTTATTGCCCGACCTGGCAACTGTGAGAGACAGGGCTAAAACAAAGCTTCGTAAATTCTTTTACGGTGTAGCGTCTTTTGGTTGGAATGGCAGTACGAAACACTGGCAACGACATGAAAGTTTATCTCTTGTATTGGCTGGTTTAAGTACACCCCTGGTACTTTCAGTACACACCATTGTATCCTTCGACTTTGCTACTTCGGTTATTCCTGGTTGGCACACTACTATCTTTCCTCCCTACTTCGTTGCGGGAGCTATCTTTTCTGGTTTTGCAATGGTGCAAACATTATTAATTGTTGTAAGAAAAGTATTAAACCTTCAGGAGTATATAACAATCGGCCATATCGAAGCAATGAACAAGGTGATAGTATTAACAGGATCAATTGTTGGTTGCGCTTACCTCACTGAGTTATTTATGGCATGGTATAGCCAAAATTCTTATGAGGGCTATGCATTTTTTTATAGCCGTGCTAACCTGTTTAGCCCTTATGGTTGGAGTTATTGGGGGATGATGTTTTGCAATGTTGTGTCTCCTCAGGTTTTCTGGTCTAAAAAATTAAGAAGAAATATTGTATTCACTTTCTTTATGAGTGTAATTGTAAATATTGGTATGTGGTTCGAACGTTTTGTAATTATCGTTACATCAATTTATCGCGATTACCTTCCAAGCAGCTGGCCTTATTATTATAGTCCAAGTATTTGGGAAATCGGTTTTTATCTGGGAACCTTCGGTTTATTCTTTACGTGCTTCTTCCTGTTTTCTAAATACTTTCCTGTTATTGCGGTGGCCGAAATTAAACACATATTAAAAACTTCGGGTGAGAATTATAAAGGGCGTATGGATAAAGTTGAGAACCAGAAAGTAGAAGAGTTTGCCCATGATGCCGCTCATTGACCGAACCCCTTAATGGTGTAAGGTAAGAGATGATTATACAAATATTGTTAACCAAAATCGCCCTTAGGGGTTTAGGGTATGTCACTAAAAAGATTTGTAGTTGCATGTTTTAATGATGAAAATGTATTATTTCCTGCAGTGAAAAAAGTTCGCAATGCAGGATACAAAATACAGGATGTATATACTCCTTTTCCCGTGCATGGTTTAGACCACGCTTTAGGAATGCGGGAAACCAGTTTACATACAGCAGGCTTTATTTATGGTATTACCGGTACTATTACAGCATTAACCTGTATGAGTTGGATATTTACCAAAGACTGGCCTTTAAATATTGGTGGTAAACCAAATTTGCCTCTGCCTGCCTTTATCCCGATTACTTTCGAGTTAACAGTATTATTTGCATCGGTAGGAATGTTTCTGACTTTTTGTTACTTATGCCAGTTAGCCCCCTTTGTTAAACGACATCACTTCCATCCACGGGCTACCGACGATCTTTTTGTAATGGCAATTGAATGCACCGACAAAACAAATGTAGATGACCTAAAAGGGTTTTTGCAAAGTGCAGGAGCTGTAGAGGTAAATTACCAGGTTGCTGAAACAGATTGGTGGTTGGGCCGTTATGATAAAGAGCAGAAATTATATACCGAACGTCCGGCTATTGTATAATTGAATTTATAAGAACAACAAACGATGAAGAAATTAGCGTTCATATCGTCTTTTACTTTTGCAGCAATAATGGTAATAAGTTGTGGCGGTGATGTACAGCGGGAGCCGGGCAGAACTTATATGCCCGATATGGCCGAAAGCCGGGCTTATGAAACATATAAAGATCATAGTAACCTTTCAAAAAAAGGAGTTAGCTATAATAATGAGCCGGTTACAGGAACGGTTAGCCGTGGCGAAGAGCTCCCTTACCATTTACTTAATGATAGCACAGGTTACAATGCCAGCAGGTCGGTTGTAAATCCATTGCCAAGGTTGAACCAAATTGAAATGACTGAAGCCGAAAGGTTATATTTAATTAATTGTGCCATTTGTCATGGGTCTAATTTAAATGGAAATGGTCCTTTATATAAAGACGGGCAAGGTCCATATCCTGCCAAGCCTGCAACTTTAGTTGGAGATCCCAAAATTGAAGCTTTACCTGATGGAACCCTTTTTCATGTAATTACTTATGGTAAGAATCTTATGGGGAGCTATGCTGCTCAGCTAAACCGTAAACAGCGCTGGATGGTTGCGCAATACATTAAGTCTAAACAAAGCAAGTCAACCGGAACAAACCCTATGGCAGCAATTCCTCAGGGAGATACTACCCGTTCGGTTACTACAAAATAATTGAACAGAAACAAACTGCATTCAAAATAAATTAAAGATGGCATCTATTATTAGAGAGCGTTTTGAAACAACAGGAAAGATGAGGACCTGGTCGCTGGGGCTAATGGGCTTAGGAATACTTGCTTTCTTAATCGGGCTTATCACACATGCATTAAGTGGCGATGTACATAAGCAGGCAGTATTTTGGGGAACATTGTTGTATAACAGCGTTTTCTTTTTACTGATTTGTAATGCAAGCATGTTTTTTATTTGTGTAACTACCCTGGCACATGGAGGATGGCAAGCTGTTTTTCGTCGGGTACCTGAGGCTATAAGTGCTGTAGTTCCAATTTTTGGCTTGATCGCTCTTTTGATCTTGTTTTTTATTGTTTTTGGTTTGGGGCATGGGGAGGAACATCACCCTATTTATCATTGGGTTACCCCTGGTAACGATAAAATAATCCTGGCTAAACGAGGCTTTCTTAACCCGGTATTCTTCGTAATCTGGTCACTGTTATCGGTAGGTTTATGGAGTTTTTTAGGTATGAGGATGCGGAGGTTAAGCCGCCAATCAGATGAGGGTAATATGAATTTGGAGCAAGGCAAAAAATGGGTTTGGGATAATACGGTTACAGCTTCACTATTTACTGTATGGTTTGGTTTAACTGTTGCTTCAACAACCCCCTGGGTTTGGTTAATGAGCATCGATGCACACTGGTTTAGCACCATGTTTAGCTGGTACACTTTCGCAAGCTCATTTGTAAGCTGAATTGCACTTATCACTATTTGGGTTATATTCCTTAAAAACCAGGGCTACCTGGAGTATACAACCGAAGAGCATTTGCATGATCTTGGCAAATTCATGTTCGCCTTCTCCATTTTCTGGACGTACCTATGGTTTAGTCAATACATGCTTATATGGTATGCAAACATACCTGAAGAAACAATTTATTTTAAACACAGGGTGCAAGGGCCATGGAGAGGAATATTTTACCTAAATATTATCATCAACTTTGTTTGTCCGTTACTAATTTTGATGAAGCGTAGCTCTAAGCGAAACTATGCTTTGCTTACCTTTATGTCGATGCTTATTCTTTTTGGACATTGGCTCGATTTTAACCAAATGGTAATGGCCAGCATATCGAAAGATCACGTAACACTTGGATGGTTAGATTTTGGAATTATGGCTTTATTTGCGGGAATGATAATCTTTTTTGTTGGTAGAGCGCTGGCAAAAGTGCCGATGATACCGCGTAACCATCCTTTTCTAAAAGAAAGTATAATTCACCATACCTGATTTTTTTGAGTGAAGATTTATTTATAAGAATAGAAAATAATCAGCAGTTATTATGTCAACATACTTTGTTATTGCCGTTATAGTATTAGTATTTGTGGTGATATTTCAAATTGCCAAAGCAAGCGAATATGTGTCTATTTTAAAAGGAGAGGAAAAGGCGAGAAAGCAGAATAATAAAATCAATGGATTTTTAATGATCGCATTTCTTTTTCTGGGCTTAATAGGTGTTTTTTATTGTCATGAAATTTTAAAGGGACGAATCTTAGGCGAAAGTGCATCGGTTGAAGGTGAAAAGGTTGATGAGATGCTTTACATTACTACTGTTGTTTGCGGCATTGTTTTCTTTATAACCCAAATATTATTGTTTTGGTTTCCTTACAAGTACCAGGAAAAAGAAAACACAAAAGTCTTCTTCTTTCCCCACAATAATAAGCTGGAGGTTTTCTGGACGGTGGTTCCTGCAATTGCTTTAAGTGTGCTGGTCGTAATAGGCTTACGGAACTGGTTTATTTTCACCGGGGAAGCTCCGAAAAATGCATTGGTAGTGGAAATAACAGGAAAACAATTTGGATGGATAATGCGTTATCCAGGTAAAGATAACCAGTTCGGAAAAAAATATTTCAGAAACATAGATGACGCCAGTAATACATTGGGTTTGATTTGGGCAGACAATGCCGAATTTAATCAAAAGGCTGATCCCGCATCTTATGATGATATTGTTGACAACTCAAGTACAATGTATGTTGTTAAGAACCGGCCTGTTAAGTTAATAATTAATTCGAGGGATGTTATTCATGATGTGGGTTTACCTCATTTTCGTATGAAAATGGATGCAGTGCCGGGAACGCCAACCACTTTATGGTTTACACCTAAATTCACTACAAGTGAGATGAAGGAAAAGACGGGGAACGCTAACTTTGAATACGAAATAGCCTGCGACCAAATATGCGGAAACGGGCATTATTCGATGAAGGGAATTATTAAAGTGGTTTCTCAGGCATCGTACGATGAATATCAAAGGATGCAAAAGCCTTATTACTTAACCGCTTTCCCTGAGAAAGATCCTTCGGCTGCGCCTCCAGCTGCAGACACTTCAAAAAATACTACTGCACCTAATAAAGGAGTGGTTGAAGGAACAGTTAATAAGACTTTGCATTAAAAGAGCCATAGAATTATTTACCTGAAAATGTGATAAAGAAAAAGATTTTTTATGAGTAACGAAGAAGTTTTACACTCGCAAACAGCAACTGGTCATGTTCATGATACTGATCATGATCATAACGGCCATCACCATCACCATGAAACTTTTATAACAAAATATGTCTTCAGCCAGGATCATAAGATGATTGCAAAGCAATTTCTTATTACCGGTATGTTTTGGGCAGTGATGGGAGGTTTAATGTCGGTACTGTTCCGGGTACAATTGGCTTATCCAGACGAAAGTTTTCCGTTTCTGGAAACACTTTTGGGTAAATGGGCAAAAGGAGGACACATTTCTGCCGATGCTTATTACGCATTAGTAACAACACACGGCACTGTACTTGTATTTTTTGTATTGACAGCAGGTTTAAGCGGTACGTTTGCTAATTTCTTAATACCCCTTCAGATTGGTGCAAGAGATATGGCCTCGCCTTTTTTAAACATGCTTAGCTACTGGTTCTTTTTAGCTGCCAGTGTTGTAATGTTATCTTCCGTATTTGTTGAAACGGGTCCCTTTAGCGGAGGTTGGACTGCTTATCCTCCATTAAGTGCCCTTGGTTCGGCGTCGCCCGGTTCTAAAACCGGTATGGACTTATGGCTGATAGCTATGGCCCTGTTTGTAGTAAGTAGCTTATTGGGTGGTTTAAATTATATAGCTACCATTCTTAACATGCGTACAAAAGGAATGACCATGACACGGTTGCCTTTAACGATATGGGCATTGTTCTTTACCGCTGTTTTGGGAGTTCTTTCTTTTCCTGTATTATTATCAGGTTTCATCCTGCTTATTTTCGACCGTAACTTTGGTACCAGTTTTTACCTGAGTGATATATACGTTAATGGTGTAGGCGCTTTGCCAAATGAGGGAGGGAGTGCTATTCTTTACCAACATTTGTTTTGGTTTTTAGGTCACCCGGAAGTTTATATCATTATTCTTCCTGCTATGGGGATTGTGTCAGAGGTAATGAGTACGAATGCGAGAAAGCCTATTTTTGGGTACATGGCGATGGTCGGTTCACTATTTGCAATTGCTGTGCTTGCGTTTCTTGTTTGGGCACATCATATGTTCGTTTCTGGTCTAAACCCGTTCTTAGGTTCATTTTTCGTATTGTTAACTTTGCTAATTGCAGTACCTTCTGCAATTAAAGTATTTAACTGGTTAACAACTTTATGGAGAGGAAACATTCGCTTTACTCCCGGTATGCTTTATTCTATAGGTTTTGTAAGCATGTTTATTTCAGGTGGTTTAACCGGCATTTACCTCGGAAACTCTGCGTTAGATATCCATTTGCATGATACATATTTTATTGTGGCACATTTTCATATAGTTATGGGTGTGGCTGGTATATTTGGAATGTATGCCGGAATCTATCACTGGTTCCCTAAAATGTACGGCCGGTATTTGAATAATACCCTTGCCTATATTCACTTTTGGATAACTTTTGTTGGGGCTTACCTTATCTTCTGGCCTATGCATTATGAAGGTCTTGCAGGTATGCCACGCAGGTATTACGATTACACTAACTGGGAGAGTTTTAAAATGTTTGCCGGCGTTAATCTTTTTATTACCGTTGTAGCATTAATTGTATTTGCAGTTCAAATACTGTTTCTGTTTAATTTCTTTTATTCCATTTTTAAAGGGAGAAAAGTTACCTCTCAAAATCCATGGGGATCAAATACATTGGAGTGGACTGCACCTATTCGTCCGGGACATGGCAACTGGGAAGGTGAAATTCCCGAAGTGCATCGTTGGGCCTACGACTATGGTAAAGATGGAAAGGACTTTATTGCACAAACTACTCCGGTTGGGGCTGAGGAAGGTAAACATTAATAATAATTTTTGCTGCATTTAAGGCAGACAAAATAAAGAACAATGCCCTGACACGTCGGGGCATTGTTCTTAGCTAAGGAAGCTGGGTTACAACTATGATGAGCACTACACAAAAGATACATGGCAGCTATAAAGCCGCCGCTAAGGTGAAGGACTACTTTCAGTTGATAAAGTTTACCTTAAGCTTTACTGTTGTTTTCTCTTGTGTCATCTGCTACCTGTTAGCTCCAAATGTTCTGTTCAATAATTCTGACACAATTATAAAAGCTATAGAATTATTTGTGGCAGGAATGCTGGTTACGGGCAGTGCAAATGCCATTAACCAGGCGGTTGAAAAGGACACTGACGCTATGATGAAGCGTACAGGTAAAAGACCCGTTGCTGACGGTAGAATGAGCCAACAGGAAGCCTATACTTTCGCCCTGATTGCCGGGGCCGCCGGAGTTTTTATGATGTATGCTTTTTTTAATGTGCCTTCGGCAGTTCTGTCTGCTTTTAGTTTGTTTTTGTACGCTTACATTTATACACCTTTAAAAAAAGTTAGCTCTATAGCGGTGTTGGTAGGCGCTTTTCCCGGTGCTTTGCCGTGTTTAATTGGGTGGGTGGCGGCAACCAATGCTATTAGCCCTTTTGTAAATATTCCTGAAATGGCCGGAGAGGTAAGTAATGCAGGTGGCTGGATACTTTTTGGTATTCAATTTCTTTGGCAATTTCCACACTTTTGGGCCATTGCCTGGGTAGCGCATGGCGATTATTCAAGGGCTGGATTTAAGCTGTTGCCTTCAGATAAAGGGCCAACAAAGTTTACGGCACTGCAAGCTGTAATGTATGCTGTGGTTATGGTTCCGTTCGGCATTTTGCCATATTATTATAAAATGACCGGAACGGTCAGTTTGTGGATAGTATTGGCTTGTAATCTGTTTATGATTGCACAATGCCTACGCTTATATTTTGAGATGGATGTAAAGGCAGCAAGAAGGGTTATGTTCAGCAGTTATATTTATCTGCCAATAGTTTTATTGGCTTTATTAGTTGATAAAATAACATAAATGATAAATAGCAAATAGCATAACAAATAACAAATAAGAAATAAGAAATAACAAATACCAAATAACAAATCCCAAATAACAAATACTCAACTAACCAAATGTCAAACTAAAATTATAAATCCCAAACAAAAGTGCAGCAATGTTTGAGCATCCTTTGGAAGAAAGAGCTTTTCAATTTGCAAAAAGAGTAAGAGCCTTTACGAGAATGATTAAAAGGGATGTAGAAAATATTGAAGATATAAAGCAGTTAGTGAGAGCTAGTGGATCAGTAGGAGCAAATTATATAGAAGCTAATGAAAGCTTAGGCAGAGCAGATTTGAGAATGAGAATTAAGATTTCAAGAAAAGAAGCAAAGGAAGCCATTCATTTTTTAGGGCTTCTTCAAACGTTCGAAGTACCTGAACTTGAAAATGAAAGAGAATTTTTGGTAAATGAAGCTATTCAACTTAAAAAGATCTTTTCAAAGATGTTGAATAATCTTGGAGAGTAGGAGATTTGGAATTTGAGATTTGGAATTTGAGATTTGGAATTTGAGATTTGGAATTTGAACTTTGAAATTTAAAATGATGATGGCAACTCTGAGTGAACAACAACATAAAAGACTGCATCCGCACAAGTTTACTTTGTGGATTGGAATAGCAAGTATGTTGATGATGTTTGCAGGTTTTACAAGTGCATATATTGTAAAGAAGAACCAAAGCAATTGGCTGGAGTTTGCCCTTCCGCCTGTGTTTTGGTATTCTACTGTGGTTATATTGATAAGCAGCCTTACCCTTTTCCTTGCAGCACAATCTTTTAAAGCACGTAACATTCGTCGTTACCGTGCTTTGCTTACGATCACTGCTGGTTTAGGAGTATTGTTTGCTGTTCTTCAATGGACGGGTTTCGACTATCTGGTTAGCCACGGAGTAAAAATAATAGGAAGTGGCAGTAATCCCGCCGGGTCTTTTTTAGGAGTAATTACCGGTGTTCATATTATACATGTATTAGGTGGAGTGATTGCATTGATAGTAATGTTTATAAAGGCATACAGCAAACACAGAAAAAGTTATAATCCTATCCCTATCGAAGTAATGAGCATTTACTGGCACTTTGTGGACGGGCTTTGGATCTATCTTTTTATTTTTTATAACCTGATTAGTGGTTAGGATAATTTTTTAATTAATTGATTTAAAAGAGGCGATTGGAAAACAATACTCTTAAAGCAGATGAGGATATAAAATAATTTGATATTTTGATGTTGGTTTCAACATCAGCTAATAAATTTGCATACCAATACAACAAATACCCATGGCAACAGTAGCAACAGCAGCAGAGCAAAGATGGTGGAATGGCGGTAAAAGTCCTTTTAATGTAGAGTACGGTAAATTAATGATGTGGTATTTTTTAATGAGCGATGCCTTTACATTTGGTGCTTTTCTCATTTCTTATGGCACCATTCGCTTTTCAACTAACGGCTGGCCTGACCCTAATGAAGTTTTTAGATCTTTTCCCGGCTCGGGCGATATGTATGCACCCCTTGTGTTTGTTAGTGTTATGACCTTTATTTTGATCATGAGTTCTGTTACAATGGTACTTGCCGTACATGCCGGCCATAATAATGATAGAAAAGGTGTTGCCAAGTATTTAGCGTGGACTATTCTGGGCGGTATTGCTTTTCTATCATGCCAGGCATGGGAATGGAACCACTTGCATCATGAAGGCGCCTGGTGGGGACGTAATCCTTTCGTTAATGCAGATGGCAGCGCTTCCACTACGAACTTTACCAACTTCTTTTTTACGATTACAGGTTTTCATGGCTTTCATGTATTTTCCGGAGTAGTGATCAATATAATCATGTTAATCATGACTTTAAATAACAGTTTCGAAAGAAAAGGACATTATCTTATGATCGAAAAAGCCGGGTTATACTGGCACTTTGTAGATCTTGTATGGGTGTTTGTATTTACCTGCTTTTACCTCATTTAATAATTAAACTCAAATCTTTCAATAACTATTATGGAACATAGCACAACAGCACATGCAGAGCATAAGGATAGCGGAACTAAAGAGATATGGAGAACGTTTTGGATATTATTAATATTAACGATTGTGGAACTGGCCTTAGGATATTGGATGATTGGAAAGGAAGGAGGTTTCAGGTTAGCATTAAAGGGAACTATTATAATACTTATGCTTGCCAAAGCATTTTATATAGTTGGATACTTTATGCATCTTAAGCACGAGATAAAGAATCTTATTATGACTATTATAGTTCCACTTGGGTTGTTCCTTTGGTTTATTATTGCTTTTTTGTATGATGGCAGTTCTTACAACAGGTTAAGAAACAATTACGACAGCTATCATAAAGAACAAAGCACGAAGCCCGCTTCGCAGCAGGAATTGCATAATGCCGACGATATAAAGCCAAAGAAAGAACCTGCGATGGAATAAGTGTTGTTAGAAACCGGCTTCTTCAAAATATTTCAAACCATCGCCCGGGCGATGGTTTTGTTTTAAATTATTATAATGAATAAAAAAGCTCTTTTAGCCCTTTCAATTGCTCTGATTATACCCGTTGTTAGTTATTTTATTTTAAAAACGGAAAGTGATGATGCAGTTATAATGCCCCGAAGATATTTTGCTGATTCTGTAGTTACCAGAGTGGTGGGTGGAAAGACAACAACAGATACAGTATGGCACAAATTACCCGATATAAGGCTGGTAAATCAGTTAGGCGATTCTGTTGGTTTGTACGATATCAAGAACAAAGTGATCGTTGCTGACTTCTTTTTTACACGCTGCCCTAACATTTGTCCGGTAATGACAAAAAATATGGCGAAGCTTCAGCAATCATTCTCGCACTATAACGAGGGAAGAAAAGTAATCGATTCTTCCATTGTTCGTTTCGTGTCTTTTTCAATTGATCCTGAAAGAGATTCTGTTGCAGCCCTCAAGAAATATGCTGACCGCTATGGTGTGAATCATGATAATTGGTGGATGTTAACCGGCCCTAAAAAAACTATTTATGACTTTGCCATTAACGAGATTAAATTAACTACCGAAGATGGTGAAGGTGTAGACACTGCATTTATACATACCTCGAAATTTGTTTTAATTGATAAAGATTATACAGTAAGAGGATACTACAACGGGTTAGATACTTTGGCATTAGCAAAACTGGCCCAGGACATTGGTTTATTAATGCTTGAAAAAGACAAGAAGGTGAAGCGAAATATATTCAGGATCTAAAAACGAGAACTAAAAAAGCATACATGATAGAAGCAAGCATACAAAATAATGATAAAAAGGCTTATTGGTTGATAGGGATTTTTTCTCTTATAGTGTTTACTGTAGTGGTGGCATTAAGCCGTTTTAAGTTAGATATTCAACCATCTTTTGATGTGCACATTTTTGCAAAGATTGATGCCTTAACCAATGCTATCGTAGCAATATTGCTGGTTGCTGCATTAATTGCAGTGAAACAAAAAAAATACACATTGCACAGGAACATTATGATAAGCGCAATGCTGCTTTCTGTTGTTTTCCTTATATCGTACATAGCGCATCATCTGCTGGCCGGCGAAGCAAAGTTTGGTGACATAAACCATGACGGGATTTTAAGCATCGAAGAAAAACTGCAGGTGGGAAGCTCAAGAATTATGTATCTATTGTTTCTTGCTTCACATATTATTTTAGCCGCTTTTGTACTGCCGTTTATTTTATTTACTGCCTATCGTGGTTTAACTGCAGAATGGGCAGCACACAGAAAGCTGGCGAAATACATTTGGCCGCTCTGGTTATATATTGCTGTTACAGGACCTATTGTTTATTTGTTGATCAGCCCTTACTACTCGTGATGAAGTTTCATCTTCAGCGGTTACAAATAATACTATGGCGCCAATTTCTTCGCCGTTGAGAGAACGAAGTAATCTGATGCTTTAATTCTAAACAGCCTTTAAGTACAAACAGCAGATGCGTAGTCGTTCCTTATCGAAAAGACGTGCTTTCGTCCATTTGTCAATTGCAGTTTATCCAATAAATCTTTAGCATTAGCACAATGCTCATCCAGACTGATAAACTTAGTCTTACAGCCACTTCTACAACTTCAGCCTAACATTAAAACTGGTCTTACGATTTGTAATATTACTAATCTATCTGCAACACCTTTAAAGCAGAAGGATACTTTGCATCATGATAAATTTTAATAGTTGCTTTCTGAAAATCGCTTTCTTCAGCCTGTCCTATCGACATAAATTTTTGAGGGTTCCTGTCAACTAATGGAAACCAACTACTTTGTATTTGTACCATTATTTTATGCCCTTTTTTAAAGCAATGCGCCACGTCATTAAGCTCATATTTTACTTCTGTAATTTTACCGGGTACAAAAGGTTCAGATTTAGAAAAGCTGTTTCTGAATTTGCCTCTCAGCACTTCGGCCCTTACCAGCCTTTGCATTCCTCCAATATTTTTCTTATTAACATCAACCGTTGTATCAGGTAAAACATCAATCACTTTTACAACAAAGTCTGCATCAGTGCCGGTAGTACTTACAAACAGATCAGCAGTTATAGGACCCGAAAGCGTAATATCTTTTTGCAGAACAGGGCTTTCATAACTCACTACATCCTTTCGTGCCGAAGCAAAACGCTGGTCGGCTGCCATATACTCGTTGTTCCTTCCTGCGCCTTTAGTTTCCATATAAGGAACGGGATTGGCAGGATCGGAAACGTATTCATCTACTCCATTTGTATTCTTTTTGGTGAAAGAAAGTGTATAGTTGTTTTGGAAATACCATGTCGCAGATTTTGCCTGCTCTGGAGGCCATGCAGCATATTGCTTCCATTCATTTGTTCCCGTTTCGAAGACGGTAGCTTCAGCAGCATCGAACGATCCGGTCCCTTTTAAATAATAGTTGAAAAAGTCGTGCTCGGTCTTTTGAAAATAATCGTTTACATTCAAACCGAAATCAGAAGTAGCAAATTTAGTCCAGTTGCTTCTTGCCCATGCACCGTGTGTCCACGGCCCCATTATTAAGCGAGTGTTATTTTTAGCTGATTGTTTTTCAATTGCCTCATACGTTTTTAACGATCCAAAAAGATCTTCTGCATCGTACCATCCGCCCACGACTAAAACTGCGGGCTTTATATTTTGTAAATGTTTTCGAATATCTCTGGCCTGCCAATAAGCGTCTTTGGTATCATGTTCGAGGTATTCGTTCCATATCTTACTCTTATTATTAAAGCATAGTTTGTTTGCATTTTTTATTGGCCCCATTTGTAAATAATAAGTATAAGCATCAGTAATTTGCTGGTTGCATAAACGTGGGTAAGACTTCCATGGTGTATCCCGCGGATAGTCAAAACTATTCGTAAAAGAGTAGTTATCCATTAAGTAAAATGCACCACGGTGGTAAACATCATCTCCTTCAAACTCATCAGTAACAGGTGCCTGTGGCGATACTGCTTTTAAAGCAGGGTGCGCATTTGGAAGCGCTGCGGTGGCATAAAAGCCGGGATAGGAAATTCCATACATCCCCACATTACCATTGTTGTTAGACACATTTTTTAAAAGCCATTCAATCGTATCATACGTATCGCTGCTTTCATCAACGTCCTTATCAGATTTTTTATCAGCAATGTGCGGAGTAGTTTCTTCGAAGCTGCCTTCGCTCATATATCTTCCTCTTACATCCTGGTAAACATAAATATTATCTTCCCTGGCGAATAATTTACCCGGTCCTAATTGCGGTAGGTAATTTTCTTCTCCGTAAGGCTGGCAGGAATAAGGTGTTCGCTGGAGAAGTATGGGTTGTTTATCAGCAGTGTTTTTTGGAATGTAAATAGCGGTAAAAAGCTTTACTCCATCTCTCATTGAAATCATTCTTTCAATTTTAGTAAAGCGACTTTTGATATTAGCATTATCAAGTCGTGGAGCATTTTGTGAGCAGGAAGAGAAATAATTAAACGAGACAAGTAAAACCGCAAATACATATTTCATCAGTAAATAAATAATTCTATTAGTTGGTAAAGCTGGGGTATAAAGAGGTGTATAAAAAATTGTTCCTCACTCAACGGATATGAGATTTTCAAGAACTGAGAATATGGCTAAATCAGCTCCACATTGGGATCCCAGAATATTTTCTTAAAATCAACGATGATTTCATTTTTAACTGTAATGCCTTCTTTAAGTAAAAGCTCTTCCATTAAAGTTGGTGTGGCAAAATGTATTTTACCTGTAAGCATACCATTTCGATTTACCACACGTTGAGCAGGTACTTTTGGCTTAACTGAAAAGCTCGCATTCATTGCCCAGCCCACCATGCGGGCAGAAGATCTGGTGCCTAAATAATTTGCGATAGCTCCATAAGTGCTCACCCTGCCTTTAGGGATTTTCCTTACCACTTCCCACACGTTTTCAAAGAAGCTATAGTTCTTGCTGTTATCAATTACACGAGGTTTTTCTTCAGGAGGTTTTTTCATTCCAAACTACTTAATTTTAAACAGGCAGGCACAGCAGGCACAATAGAAATACGTAGTAAAAAACTTGAGATATTCTATGTTTCTATGTAACTATGCGGTTCAACTCTTCTATTATAATTGAATTTTTAAAGAACTTCCAAAGCACGATTAATGAATTTAATGAACGGCATAAGCGCAGTAAAGCCTGCTATAATTCCTTTAAAATACTTCTCGCTCACTACCTCGTCATCTGCAACCGGGTGGATAGCAACAAAACTTTTTAGCTTAAGGTATTCAATAGCAGGATTATCCTTTTCATAGCCTTTGGGTTCGCGGCTTAAACTGTATTCACCTTTTTCAAGATTGCCATAAGTTTTTTTAAAAGGAGGATTGTTGATTATCTTAAAAAATTCGTCGTGGCAGTAATCGATTTCCTGTCTTACTTTTTTTAGCGCCGGTGCTTCGGGCATCCAAAGGCCACCGCCTATTAAGCTCTTATTTCCTGGCTCAAGGTGTAAATAATATCCGGCAAGGCCACTCTTTTTGCCACCACGATCGAAGCTTGCACCCATGTGAACTTTATACGGTGTTTTGTCTTTGCTAAAACGCACATCTCTATATTGACGAAAAGTGCAATCCTTTGCTTTTAAAGGTGCAATGTCGGTATCTATCTCACCAAATGTTTGAATTACTTTTTCTACAAGCTTTTCAAAATCGTTCTTAGCGTCTTCAAACTGGTTACGGTTAGCATCGAACCATTGCTTGTTATTATTCTTGGCTAATTTTTTTATATAGGTAAGCGTGGATTGTTGCAGCATTTAATAAAATTAACCGGTAATGTTTTTATCAACAAGCGAAAGAAATTCATCTTCGCTGATGATTTTAATAGAATGAATTTTTTTAGCCTTTTCTAATTTACTGCCGGCATCTTCGCCTACAACAAGATAATTTAATTTGCTGCTAACGCTTCCTAAAAGCTTTCCGCCGTGCTCTTCAACCATTTCTTCGGCCTCGCTTCGTTTAAGCCTGTTTAATGTGCCGGTAAATAAAAAAGTTTGTTCTGCTAAGCCGCCTTGTACAACTGCTGCATTTTTTTTGTTGCTCATCTCAATGCCCAGGGTTTCTAATTGTTGCAGCATTTCAATGTTCTGCTCATTTTGGAAAAAAGTATAAACACTATTGGCAACCTTAACTCCAATATCTTCTAACTGCTGCAGTTTCTCTTCCGAAAAGTCTTTCAGATCCATTAAATGCTTAACAGCATTCGCCAAAACTTTTGCAGTTGTTTCGCCCACAAAGCGAATACCCAATGCAAATATTAGCCGGTTAAGCGGTTGGTGCTTTGATGCTTCAATTGCTGCCTGAATGTTATCAATTGATTTTTTACCGAAGCCGGGCAATTTACTTATGGCAGTAAAGTCAAGTTCGTAGATGCCGGGAATATCTTTCAATAAACCTAACTCATAAAACTTACGAATGTTGGCTTCACCAAAACTTCTTATGTCCATTGCATCTTTGCTCACATAGTGTATCATCCTTTCAACCACCTGCGCCGGGCATTCGATATTTATGCATCGCCAAACGGCTTCTGCTTCTTCTTTATATAATTCGCTATTGCAAACAGGGCAGTTTGTAGGAAATACGATTTCTTTTTCGCTGCCATCCCTCACTTCGTCTAACGATTTAACGATGTACGGAATAACATCACCTGCTCTTTCAACCAACACTGTATCGCCAATTTTTAAATCCTTTTCTTTTATTACATCTTCATTAAATAACGAAATAGAAGTAACGGTAACACCGCTGATAAAAACCGGGTCGATCTTGGCAACAGGCGTTATCGAACCTGTGCGCCCCACCTGAAATTCTACTATGCGAAGTTTGCTTGTTGCCTGCCTTGCTTTAAATTTAAAAGCGATGGCCCATCGCGGATGATGCGTTGTCATGCCTAACGATTCCTGCAATTGAAGGTCGTTTACTTTTATAACCATTCCATCAATTTCAAAAGGCAAGTCATCTCTTTTTGATTCGAATTCGTTGCAATAATTAATTACAGCCTGTATGCCTTTTACAACCTTCATTTCTTTTAGCGGGCTTTTAAAGCCTACATTCCACAACATTTGTAATATGCCCGAATGGGTATTCAGCAACTTTTCTTTTTCTGCATGAACCTTATCACCAGTTCTTGTATAGTAGCTAACGTTGTATAAAAAAGCTTCCAGCTTCCGTCTCGCAACGTCTTTAGGATCTTTCATTCGCAGGCTGCCCGAAGCTCCGTTTCTGGCATTGGCAAGCGGTGCAATATTTTGTTGGGTTAATTGTTCGTTATAGGCTGCGAAAGCTTTTTTACTCATCATTACTTCGCCCCTTATTTCCACTTGCTGAATGCCGTATTCAGCAAAGGCGGCATGCAAAGGAATTGAACGTATCTGCTTAAGATTGGTAGTTACGTCATCTCCTTCAACACCATTTCCACGGGTGGCTCCTCTTACTAAAAAGTCGTCTTCATAAATTAAAGAAATACTTGCCCCGTCAAACTTTGGCTCCACACAATATTCAAGTTCCTCCTTACGCGCAACTTCTCTTGCCTTCCTGTCCCAATCAATTAAATCCTCAGCATTATAACTATTCTCCAAACTTAACATGGGTACGAGGTGAGCAACTGTATTAAATGCAGGATTTAAGCTGTTGCCAACCCTTTGGGTAGGAGAAGTGGCAGTAATAAGTTCAGGGTTTGCCTGCTCAATCTTTTCGAGCAGTTTAAACAACTGGTCATATTCTGTATCCGATATCAGCGGATCGTTCAATACATAATAACGGTACTCATGAAATTGCAAGGCTTTCCGTAAATCCTCTACTATTTCAAATGCCTTATCGGTATGATCGGCTTTAACTAAACTGGCTGTAAGTTTTTGAAGCTCCTTAATTTGTTCAGTAGAATACATACCTGTAAAATTGGTAATAATTTCCGTACAAATTGCAAATAGAAACTTATCGCAGACAATGTAATTTTCACCTGGAAAATAAGGCTGCGATTTTTATCAAGCATCCTTTTTCTGAACTAACATCTTAGAAATTGAAGGCCTTGCATTAGAAGCTAAGACAGTGTAAGCACATTTTGCTTTTAGGCTATGATAAGAGAAAGATTAAAAACAGTGTACCTTTTTGTTTGCCTCTTAAAATATAAATTCAACTACTTTTACCAACAACATATTTATTATTATGCTTCATTCAATGACGGGTTTTGGACGGGCTGAACAAGCGGTTGGAGATAAAGTTTTTTTGGTAGAAGTAAAGTCGTTAAACGGTAAGCAATTCGATCTTCGCATAATTATTCCATCGTTACTAAAACCATTTGAGTTTGACATAAGAAATATTTTACAGGAGAAACTGGTTCGCGGTAGTGTTGAATGCATTATTTATATAAAGCAAAACGGCGCCTCAAGGCCGGTAACTATAAATAAAGAATTGGCGAAAGCCTACTATCAACCCATTGCAGAATTGTCCGCAGAACTTAACTTAAACCCCGGCGATATTTTGAGTGCCCTCCTTAAACTGCCTGATGTTGTCACGCCTTCCCACGATGTATTAACGGATGAAGACTGGAAAGGCTTTCAGCAGGTTTTGCTAAGCGCTATAAACCAGTTGAATGAACATAGAATTGCTGAAGGCAAAGCATTGGAAACAGATCTTTTAATAAGGATCGAGAACATTTTAATTAATGAAGCTAAAATTGCAAAGCTTGAGCCGCAACGAAAGAAAAGAATTAGAGACGGGCTAATAAAAACACTGGAAGAACATGCCGGCAAAGAGAATTACGATGAGAACAGGCTTGAACAGGAATTGATATTTTACCTTGAAAAGATGGACATAACAGAAGAACAGGTACGGCTAAAAAATCATTGCGATTACTTTAGAAGCATATTAGCCGAGGACAATGAAAGCAAAGGGAAAAAGCTTGCGTTTATAATGCAGGAGGTAGGTCGCGAAATTAATACTACAGGCTCCAAAGCTTACGATTCCGAAATTCAGAAAAGCGTCGTTCTTATGAAGGATGAACTGGAGAAAGCAAAAGAACAGGTGCTGAATGTATTGTAGCGGGCATTGAATGAATAATGAGCAATGAATGATGAATAATGGGATGTACAATCTCTTTTCAATTGGTAATTAAAAATACTGCTGTTACTATCTTTACAAAAATGTTTACTTGAAGAAATACTTTTTCATTCTGCTGTTTACCGCTACTACAGCTTGTGATACGATTGATATTTATGAAAAGTCAAAAGCATTTCCTTCGCATAGCTGGAAGAGTAACGAAACGCCTTCCTTCACTTTCAATATAGAAGATACAACTGCTTTATATAACATCTTTTTTGTTCTCCGTCACGAAGATGCCTACAACTATAATAACATCTGGGTAAACCTGAGTATGAAAGGTCCTGGTGATACTGTTACTATCCGGCGCGAATTTGTGTTGGCTAACAACAAGCAAGGCTGGTTAGGCAGCAGCATGGATGATATTATTGAGCATAGAATTCCCTTCAACAACAAGCCGACTGCTTTACATAAGGGAAGCTATACTTTTACTGTGCAACAGGACATGCGCGAAGATCTGCTGGAGCATATAATGAATGCAGGAGTTAGAGTAGAAAAGGCTAAATAATCATTATGAGTATCTTTAAAGCAAAGAGACTTACCTTAATCACAATTGTATATTGGTTCTTGTTATCGTATGTTATTGTTGCATTGGTATTTTGGTTTATATCATTACAACAGCAAAACGAAAATATCACCTCGTTGCGCCTGCAGCAATTAAATCCCCGTCATCCAACTTATACACGCGATGCAGAAAAAATATACGATGGAAAAAGGCGTAAGACAGGGCAGTATATCGGCGAAGGAGCAACTTTTCTTGGCTTAATTATAATAAGTGCTGTGTTCATCTACCGTGCAACCCGTCGTCAATTTAATCTCTCTTCGCAACAGCAAAATTTTATGATGGCAGTTACTCACGAATTAAAAACGCCTATTGCTGTTACCCGTTTAAACCTCGAAACTTTACAAAAAAGGAAGCTTGAAGAACAGCAGCAGCAAAAGTTAATCAGCAATACCCTGCAGGAAGTTGAGAGGTTAAATTCGTTATGTAACAATATCCTGCTTGCTTCCCAATTAGAAACGGGTTCATATAAAATTTCGAAAAAGGAGGTAGATGCAAGTGCATTAGCAGAGCGGGTAGTGGGAGAATTTAAGATGCGTAATCCACACCGGAAATTTGTAAGCAATATTCAGAAGGAGCTATTTATTACCGGTGAAGAATTACTGCTGGAAATACTGATGACTAACCTTATTGAAAATGCTCTAAAATATTCTCCCCGTGAAACTGCCGTTACTATTACTTTGGAAAGCAGGAAGGACAACATAAAGTTTTCTGTTGCAGATGAAGGACCTGGCATACCAGACGAAGAAAAAAGCAGGATTTTCGAGAAGTTTTACCGGGTAGGAAACGAAGAAACACGTACAGCAAAGGGAACCGGTTTAGGGTTGTACTTATGTAAGAAGATTGCCGGGGATCATAATGCTGAAGTAAGGGTACATAACAACGTAAAAGGTTCTGTTTTTATTGTAATCTTTAAAACCTAAAACTTATGGCAAAAGAGGGAATCAAAGCAAACATTTTATTGGTTGAAGACGAAGAAAATCTGCACGAAGCATTGAAGCTAAATCTTGAACTGGAGGGGTATGAGATCACTTCAGCTTACGATGGTAACGAAGCGCTTAAAGCAATAAAGGATGAATATTTCGATTTGATCATCATGGATGTTATGTTGCCGTATGTTGACGGGATAACTGTTACTGAAACCATACGGATACAAAATAACGAAGTGCCTATTTTAATTCTTAGCGCAAAAAACACAAGCGGCGACAGGGTGTTGGGTTTAAAAAAGGGTGCCGACGATTACCTAGTAAAACCCTTTAACCTCGAAGAGCTTCTGCTACGTGTAGATAAACTGATACTTAAAAACAAAAAGCTTCTCGACAAAGAAACGATTGGCGATACTTATGAGTTTGGCAATAACAAAGTTGATTTTAAAGCACAGGAAGTCATCACCTGGAATAAGCAGCACATTGAACTAAGTAAAAAAGAAGTAATGCTTTTAAAGCTGCTTATCGAAAACCGCAACGAAGTGGTTACCCGCGAAAAAATACTTCAATCGGTTTGGGGTTACAATGTTTATCCCACTACCCGGACGATCGATAATTTTATTTTGAATTTTAGAAAATACTTCGAGAAAGATAGCCGCAACCCTAAATTCTTTCATTCCGTGCGGGGGGTTGGTTATAAGTATTCGGAATAAGTCACTTAAAGTCAATAGGTCAATAGGTCAATAAGTCATTAGCCATTAGTTATTAGGTTATTATTCGTTATTCATTATTCATTGGGCTAATACGTCTCCTGCCTCCAAACTCCAAACTGAACAATTCCAACTCAAAACCCGAAACGCCAAACGCTAAACTTCCGTCTCCTTCTCAAGCCTGTTTAATATTTCTATTGCTAATAAGCGGTGTTCCATCGCTTCTTCAATGGTAAATACCGGCGTATACATTCCTAAACTGCAGTTTTGCAGCAAGGAGTTTAACTGATCGAAGGCGAAGTTGTATTTAAGGCGGTCGTTTATAAAATCAGGTACATTGGCAGGAGCAATATTGTATTTCTCCCGGATGTACGTGTTGAGGTACTTATATAATTCTTTATAAAAAGCGGCGCTATTACTATCCGGTTGCAAATCCTTAATAGCATAAATGTAGCGGGAAGTGTCAGTAGATTCTTTCGGTTCTTCTTTCACGGCTTTTATTTCTTTGGCTTCTTTAGCAGCAGCTACGGCTACAGGTTTCGCTTTATGTTTTTCGTTAAGCCATACAACTCCTATAATTATCGCAACAAAGGCAGCTCCTAAAATTATGTACAGCCGGTTTTCAAAGTCACCGGCATCATTTGTTTTGGTGAAAGCGCGAAAATTGATTTTGCTGCCTTTTACTATGTTAAGTTTTAAAGGCCTAGTAACCTTTGTGATGTATCTGTTTGCATTAGGATCAAAATAAGTGAAGCTGACTGGTGGAATAGTGTATATACCTTTTTTATTTGCTACGAATGGAAAAGAAAAAGCCTTTCTTACCATCATCGGGAAATGGGTTTTATCATCCTGGTCCTGTTCTGCAGGGTCAAAAGCTTCTATTCCTGCCGGCCAGCTTATCGCCGGGGCTTTCACCTGCTGAAGGTTTCCTTCACCTATTATTGTAAAAAGTAACTGGTTGGTATTATTTGTTTCTAAAGATTTATGATCCGTCGAAATTTCTGCATCAAATTTTCCCACGGCACCGCTAAAAATAGAAGAACTAACAGCGGGCATTGGTGGAAGTGTTTTTACATCAACAGTAACTGGGGCATTTAGTAAAGTAACGGTCTGTTCTTCAACAGGCAAGCCGGGAGAGTTATAATATAAGTCGCGGTAGTTTGTACGGCTGGCATCGTAAAAAGTCACCTTATTTTCTACACTTACCTGTGGTAATACAAGTTTTCCTTCCTGCAGGGGAAATAGCTGAACTTTTCTTATTACATATACATTATAACTTTTGCCATTAATTACTTCCCGTTGCGCCACCGGATCCTGGTTTCCCGTCATTTCAATAACCGTGCATCCGTTAAACATGGGTTGTTTAACTACCCTCGATTGAGATCGCACTCTTGTACATAATTTATATGAAGCAAGTATTGGCTCGCCCACGTAACAACTAAGTTTATTTACATCGAGCTTAACTAAAATATTACCTTTTATCTTATCTCTTGCATTTTCACCCTTTCTTAAAAACTGGCTATTATCATATTGCTCATCACCGGCATGAAGCTTGTCAAGTATCGATCCCTGTAAATTACTTTGGGGAGCTGCCTGATTGTTACCGACATGATCTACATTCTTAACTTCTACCAAAACAGGATTACTGCGTTGAGGTTTATTATCTATTAAAGCAGTGGCGCCGGGTATAATAAGCTTACCAGTAGTTTTTGGCTGAACCATTATTGAATAAGAAGTTTGTTGCTTTACAAGCTTTCCCGTTTGTATTGTGCTGCTGCTAAAATTAGGGCCCGAAATAAGGTTCCAGGTGTTTAATTTAGGGAGTATAAACTGATCAAGAGTTGCATTTTCGGCAGAATACTCTATCTGTATAACATCCTTTTTGCCGATGGTTTTGGCCGAAACTTTGGTAACGAAAGATTGAGCAAAAGACAGGTTACTAATGAGTAAAAGGAGTACAATAAAATATCGGTTCAATACTTTCATACGTGTAAGGCAAATGTAACATATAGCAAAAAAGGAAAGGGTGCTATACAGGTTAACCGGTAGTTAAAGTATAAATCAATCTGGAAAGGCGTTCTCAATAACTATAAATCATGTTTACTGCAGCGCCTGTTTCACTAAAGGAGCTAACGTCTCTGCCCATTTCTTATATTCAAGTCCCGACGGGTGCAAACCATCATTTGCAATTAATGTTTGATTAGTTTCGCCCTGGCGGGTGGAAGGTGTAATATCTACATAAGCAATATTATTCTGCAACGTAACGTGCTTATTAATGGCATTAAACCAATCAAACTCTCTTCTTACACGTGCCTTATCAGGTTGTGGTACAAATGGGGTAACACTGTAATCGGGTATTGAAAGTACAAATACATGCGATGCTTTTGCTCCGGCTAATTCAACGGCTTTATTTAATAGCTGGGTAAACCTTGTTCTGTACGTTGCTGTATCTACGCCCTGGTATTGATCGTTTACTCCAATTAGTAGTGTTACTAAATCGAACGTGCCCTGGGGGTTTTGAGAATTGATGGCCGAAATCAGGTTAGCGGTTGTCCAGCCGGTAACGGCAATATACTGCGGGTCTTTAATTGAAATATTTTGAGCACGTAAAAGACTAATGGTTTGCGCAGGAAAGCGTTCGTTCTCAGCAACACTTTGCCCTATAGTATAACTGTCGCCTAATGCTAAATATTTTTTCCCGGTATCGTTTGTTGTATTCATTATAGCCGGAATACTGGTTGTATTACTTTTTTTTGAACAGGCAGTAATTGCCAATAGTAAAGGTATGATGGGTAACACAATCGTAAGTAAACAGGGTAGTCTCTTCATCACAGAATTTGGTAAAGTACGTAATAGATTAATTAAATGTTTTATGTCATTTTAAATTCTTCAACCTTACTTTTGTATCCGTTTTTTTAATCTTTAAACAAAACCAACAATGGCTGAAAAAATTAAAGTTGTCAATCCTGTTGTAGAATTGGATGGCGATGAAATGACCCGCATCATCTGGCGATTTATTAAAGATAAATTAATCCTTCCTTACCTTGATGTTGACATTAAATATTACGACCTCGGTATCGAGTACCGCGACGAGACCAACGACCAGGTTACTATTGATGCAGCTAATGCAATTAAAGAACATGGGGTAGGAATTAAGTGTGCAACTATCACTCCTGACGAGGAGCGGGTTACAGAATTTGGCCTTAAGCAAATGTGGAAGTCTCCCAACGGAACCATTCGTAACATCCTGGATGGGACTGTTTTTCGCGAGCCGATTGTTATGAAAAATGTTCCCCGCCTTGTTCCTAACTGGACGGCTCCTATCTGCATTGGCCGTCATGCTTTTGGCGATCAATACCGGGCAACTGATTTTATTACTAAAGGCAAGGGAAAGCTTACCGTAAAGTTTGAAGGTGAAGACGGAACGAAACAGGAGTTTGAAGTTTACAACTTTAAAGGAGATGGTGTTGCATTAACCATGTACAATACAGATGAAAGCATAACAGGGTTTGCAAGAGCCTGTTTCAACCAATCGTTAATGAAAGGCTGGCCGTTGTATCTCTCTACAAAAAACACAATTCTTAAAAAGTACGACGGTCGCTTTAAAGATATTTTCGAAGATATTTACCAAAAAGAGTTCAAGACACAGTTTGATGAGAAAGGATTAACATACGAACATCGCCTGATAGATGACATGGTAGCAAGCGCTTTAAAATGGAACGGTAATTTTGTATGGGCTTGTAAAAATTATGATGGCGACGTACAAAGCGATACTGTTGCGCAAGGTTTCGGTTCGCTTGGTTTAATGACCTCAACTTTGGTTACTCCCGATGGTAAAGTTATGGAAGCTGAAGCTGCACATGGCACAGTTACCCGCCATTACCGCGAACACCAAAAAGGTAAGCCAACTTCTACCAACCCGATCGCCTCGATATTTGCCTGGACAAGAGGTTTGGAGTTTCGTGGTAACCTCGATGGCAACCAGGAATTGGTTAACTTTTGTCATGCTTTAGAGCAGGTTTGTATTGAAACTGTCGAAAGTGGTAAGATGACAAAGGACCTCGCAATTACCATTAAGCCAAAGGTTGAGCATGGTACTGATTATTTGTACACCGAAGAATTTCTGGAAGCCTTAGATCAGAATTTGAAAGCTAAATTGGGTAAGTAGAAAGGCAAAACATATTATAAAGAGGCTATGTCAAAATAAGAGGTAGCCTCTTTTTATTGATATGCCTGATGGAGAGGCTGCAGGTCTTTCTTAAAAAGTGCCGCTGTTGCTTTTACCTGTATTATTCTTTACGACTGTGCCGGTCAAATTGTAACAACAAATTCGCCTTGCCATCTTTATTGCAAAAGTTTTTTTTCTGTTTTCATCTTTCATTACTCTTATCATTATACTTCGCAAAACCGTATTAGCAATTTCTTCTTTTATTTCCAGCAACTTTATTTTTTTGGTAGCCAGATATTCCAAAGCTTTTTCACCAACATATGTGGCACAATCAAATTCTGCTTCGGGCAAAGTAATTTCAGGAATATGCGGAAGTTCCGAAAGCCGTTTCGCTAATTTTTGAAATTCTATAATATCTGTCTTGTAT
>MWYU01000426.1 GCA_002050375.1 Chitinophagales bacterium 62-2 | reverse complement strand
AAATTACTATACAATGCCCCGTAGTATGCGTATAATAATAGTATCCATTCTTGTAAAAGCTGTATGGGTCTGCACCAGCCGGAAATGAAAGTTCTACTGTCGAAAAAAGAGATCAGGGATGTTGTAAGCTTTTTGTCAACTTTAAAGGAAGATAAATAAGCAGGATTAGTTAGCTCTTGCTCTAAATTATATCCGGTTATTTTTGTTTCATATTTTTCTAAAGCCCTATTTTTATGTAAACAATTGTATTGATTAACTTTTAAATATTACACTAATACTAAAGGCTTGCTGATAATATATTTACTGTTTTCTAAGATTTGATTAGTAATACTTTAGACGATGCACGCAATCCGTATTGAGATTCTTTAAATTAAACCGTTATTTAATGATTTGCTTAAGTGGACATGGTAATTAAAAACTTGTTGAATACTGATTACGATACAGAAGCTATAATTTTAGAAAATCAGCTACTAAAAAATTTTTAGAATTTTTTCAAACTATAAATAAAAGATTATGCAAATCAGGAAGTACTTCTTTGTAATGCTAGTGTTACTCTCAACAGGAGATGTTATTGCTCAAAAAAATAAAAATAAAAAGACCGCCCAGGCTGTAACGATTCCGGCTAAAGTATGGACTGTTGAAAAAGCCAATAACTGGTATAAAGAACAAAAATGGATTAGCGGTGCAAACTTTCTTCCCAGTACTGCAATCAATCAATTAGAAATGTGGCAGGCAGAAACTTTTGATCCCGAAACAATTGATCGTGAATTAGGCTGGGCAAAAGATATAGGTATGAATACCATGCGGGTTTACTTGCATAGTGTAGCATGGAAGCAAGACCCCGCAGGATTTAAAAAGAGGATTGATCAATACCTTGGTATTGCAGAAAAACATGGTATAAAAACCATATTGCTCTTCTTTGATGATTGCTGGAATAAAATTCCTGAGCCGGGAAAACAACCTCCACCTAAACCTGGAATTCATAACTCAGGATGGGTACAGGATCCGGGAGACCCTTTTTCAAATGACACCACAAGGTTTCAGGAATTAGGAAGATATGTAAAGGATGTACTTACACATTTTTCGCATGATAAAAGAATTTTGCTCTGGGACCTATATAATGAACCGGGCAACTCCGATAAAAAAGAATCTTCAATGCCCTTACTTATGTGGGTATTTAAATGGGCAAGAGAAGTTAATCCTGATCAGCCGGTAAGTGCCGGGATATGGGCATGGGATTTCGAAAAACTGAATGCTTTTCAAATTCAAAATTCTGATGTTATCACTTACCATGATTATGAAGAACCACAATGGCACCAAAGGGTAATTGATCTCTTAAAAACAACAGGGCGCCCTTTGATTTGTACAGAATATATGGCCCGAACACGCAACAGCCGTTTTTCTAATGTGCTTCCGTTATTAAAAAGTGAAAATGTAGGCGCAATTAACTGGGGTCTTGTTGCCGGAAAATCAAATACTATCTATGCATGGGATACGCCGATGGCAGATGGCAGCGAACCTCTTGAATGGTTTCATGATATTTTTCGTAAAGACGGCACACCTTACCGCAAAGATGAAGTTGACCTGATAAAAAAACTGAATGATACAAATTAAGATTGCTTTATGAGGTTTAAATTCATCTTAGTGTTCAACTTAAATTAAGCATAACTCACAATCACTTAGCTTATAAAACCAGTCAGTTTATAAGTTTCTGTAAAAAAATAATATCAAGGCAGGGTAAGAAAGTTAGATTTAGCTCGGAGTAACATACACATGCAGAAATTAAAAATAATCTTTATTTTTTTTCTCTTAATTAACGGTTTTGCAATAGCACAAACCACTAAAACATTTACTAATCCACTATTGCCGGCTGGTGCAGACCCATACAGCTTTTACAAGAATGGATACTATTATTATACGCATACTACGGGGAATTGTATAGTAATTTGGAAAACCAAAAACCTGGCTGAACTAAAATCAGCAGAAAAAAGAACAATTTTTATTCCCCCCTCAGGCACCCAATACTCTAAAGAGATATGGGCGCCTCAAATACAATTTATAAAAGGTAAATGGTATACTTATTTTGCTGCTGATGATGGCAGTAATAAAAATCACCGCCTTTATGTTTTAGAAAATGCCTCAGATGATCCTATGAAAGGTAAATGGATATTTAAAGGCAAAGTTGCCGATCCAACAAATAAATGGGCTATTGATGGGGATGTTTTTGAGCACGGTGGAGTGTTGTATATGATCTGGTCTGGTTGGCAGGGCGATGTAAATTTTGAACAGGATATTTACATTGCTAAAATGAAGAATCCCTGGACCATTGAAGGAGCCAGAGTCAGAATCTCTGCTCCTGTTTTTGAATGGGAAAAAAATGGAGATCTAAATGATCCGAATAATCCACCGCATGTAAATGTAAATGAGGGTCCGCAGATTTTAAAAGATAACAACAAGCTATTCATTGTTTATTCCGCCAGCGGTTGCTGGACTGATTTTTATGCATTAGGTTTGCTTACATTTACTGGTAACGGCAACTTGTTAGATTCTGCTTCATGGAAAAAAAATCCTGTTCCGGTTTTTCAACAATCTAAACAAAATGGAGTTTATGCACCTGGCCATAATTCATTTTTTAAATCTCCGGATGGTAAAGAAGACTGGATCCTTTATCATGCCAATGCTGCACCAGGACTGGGCTGTGGCCGCAACCGTTCACCAAGAGCTCAAAAGTTTACCTGGAATGCTGACGGAACTCCAAACTTTGGGATACCGGTAAAAACTGATTCTCTCATTCCTGTTCCGTCAGAAATGGAGATCAGAAATATAGAAGATAAAAAGAGCCTGATAAACCTTGCTGATCCAACTATATTTCATCACAGGAATTTATATTATCTGTATGGCACTGTTGAAGGAAATGCCAATGAAGGATTTTTGGTTTACACATCAGTTGATATGAAATTATGGAAGCTTGCTGAAACATCAAATGATGGTTATGCATTAAAAAAAGGAGATGCTTATGGCACAGCGCAATTTTGGGCGCCACAGGTTTTTTATTATAACAAAAAGTTTTACATGGCTTATACCGCAAATGAAAATATTGCCATCGCTGAAAGTAAAAGCCCGTTAGGACCATTTAAGCAAAAAATAAAAAAGCCTGTAACAACTGCGGTAAAACAAATTGATCCCTTTGTTTTTATTGATGATGATGGAAAAAAATATTTATATCATGTAAAGCTAACAAATGGCAACAGGCTATTTGTGGCAGAAATGAAAGACGATTTTTCTGCAATAAAACCGGAAACATTGAAAGAATGTATTACTGCCACAGAAAGTTGGGAAAACACTGCTTCCTCTTCCTGGCCTGTTGCAGAAGGTCCAGCCATAATTAAAAATAACGGCCTTTATTATTTTTTATATTCTGCAAATGATTTTCGCAATCCTGATTATGCGGTTGGCTATGCTGTTAGTATAAGCCCCTATGGCCCATGGAAAAAATATAGAGGCAATCCTATAATTAATAAAAAAACTATTGGTACAAATGGGACAGGTCATGGGGATATTTTTAAAAATAATAAAGGAGAATCAATATATGTTTTTCACACGCATAATTCAGACAGCACTGTAAGCCCAAGAAAAACGGCTATAGTTAAACTCAAGTTTGTGAAAGATACGATCGGGGGTTCAAAGAAATTAGTAATAGACGAAAAAAGCTTTTATTACCTGCATAGAGAAATGGATAAATAAGAGTTATATGGATAAAATAAAATCAAGTTGGTGAGAGTTAAACGGCCTATTTGAATTCTTGTCATGCAAAACTTGATTGATATTTGTTTCATTTGCATTTGGTATGCGCTCTTCCCTTTGCTGCGATAATTGTAGTAAATATTCTGGAAAGCTCGTCAACGTTTTGCTAAAAAAAACAGGTTGGAAATTCAACATGTTCTGCAAACTTTAATCTTTCCATCATATACTATCAGCATCCCTGTGCTAGACAGTTTTATAAATGCCAGGAAAACTACTGACAATTTTCTTATTTATATGCTCTTCAGATAAATGGTTCATTTGAGATTAATATGTTATTTACAAATATTATAAGCTGCATATTGCTGCAAAAGTTGCTTCATGTTTTTCCTACTTTTGCTTTAACTTAAACATTTATTTCTTATTACTGATCATCAATTATTAACATGCCCACAAAAGAAATTCCATTTAAAGGCTTTGGTTCAGTAGCAATACATGCCGGACATACACAGGATGAAAACTATGCACACCTTACACCTGTTTACGCAAGCAGCACCTATATATTCAATAATGCAGAGCAAGGTATGCGCAGGTTTAATGGTGAAGAAAAAGGTTATATCTACAGCAGGTGGGGCAACCCTACTATGACAGAGGCCGAAGACAAAATCTCTGCATTAGAAAGCTTCGGAGTAAAAAATAAAAATGGTGAACAAGTTCAGCTTAAAACAATTTTGCATGCAAGCGGGATGGGCGCTCTATCTACCTTAATATTGGGAACATTGAAATCAGGTGATAAAATCCTTTCTCATTTTTCTTTATATGGCGGTACTCAGGAATTAATGGAAAAGGTTTTACCTCCATTGGGCATTGAAGTGATCATTGTTGACCTGAGAGATTTTAATAAGGCAAACGAAGCCGTAAAAAATGACGGTAAAATAAAAATGCTTTATTTAGAAACTCCCGCAAACCCTACAATCCAATGTGTAGACATTGAAGAACTTACAAAGTTTGGCAAAAGTCACAACCTAATCGTAGCAGTTGACAATACTTTTGCTACGCCTTTTTTGCAACAGCCTTTCCGCCATGGTGTTGATTACGTTTTTCATTCCACAACAAAATTTTTAAATGGCCACGGCACCGCAATTGGCGGAGCTTTAACGGGAGCTGATATTGAATTTATGGAAGAAAGAATGACTAAAGTACACAGGCTATTGGGAGGCAACAGCAATCCCTTTGATGCATTTTTATTAACCCAGGGAATGAAGACCCTTGAAGTAAGAATGGAACGGCACTGCAGTAATGCAGAGAATGTGGCTGAATTTTTACAAAAGCATACTTCCATTAGTAAAGTAAATTATTTAGGTTTGAGTACTCATCCGGATCATGAGACTTCAAAAAAACAAATGGCGCATTCGGGAGCAATGTTAAGCTTTGAACTAAAAAATGGATTGGATGCGGGAAAAAAGTTTATTGATAAATTACAAATGTGTGTAAGGGCAGTTTCACTTGGCACTTGTGACACATTATTATCTCATCCCGCCTCAATGACACACTATGGTGTTCCAAAAGAAAAAAGAGAACAATATGGCATTACTGATGGATTAATAAGAATGAGTGTTGGCATTGAAAATGTAGCGGATATTTTAGATGATTTGGATCAGGCTTTGGTGTGATTTTGCAATGTACGATTTAGATTGCTGATTCTGGATTCGAAAACATAAAATTCTATGAACTCAGAAACGCAGACTTCCAAATCAGGGAGTTTAAAAATTTTCCCGCCGGCTGGCGGTGAAGATTTAGAGGGGGCTTTCGCAATCAGAAGAGCCGTAAAGGAAGATTGTAAAGAAATGCTGCAACTGGTTAAAGAATTGGCCGTATATGAGAAGGCGCCTGATGAAGTGACGATTACTTTAGAACATTTTACTGATAGTGGCTTCGGACAAAAACCAGTTTGGTGGGCATTTGTAGCCACCCAAAAAAATCAACAAAGTGACAAGATTGTGGGTTTTGCAATGTACTATATTCGTTTTAGCACATGGAAGGGACAGCGGATGTACCTTGAAGACTTCATCGTAACTGAACAGGCAAGAGGGCAGGGCATTGGAAAATTATTATTTGATAAATTAATTGAAACAGCAAAGGAGGACAAATTTTGTGGCATTTCGTGGCAGGTACTGCATTGGAATGAACCTGCGATTAATTTCTACAAGAAATATTATAACGCAACTATTGAAGAAGGGTGGTTAAATTGTTCCTTAAAATTGATGAATGTTAATTTTGAAATTGCAAGTTTAGATCATAAAACTTCTACATATTAACTATAACCTTTAAACAAATTAAGCTGATATCATGGCAGAAAAAATAACAATGGGCAGTAACGGCAATCTAATTGTTCCTGATAACCCAACCTTACCATTTATTGAAGGTGATGGAATAGGCCCTGATATTTGGAAAGCAAGCGTACGTGTTTTTGATGCCGCAGTCGAAAAAGCATATAGCGGTAAAAAAAAGATAGAATGGATGGAGGTATTGGCAGGAGAAAAAGCGTTTAACCAAACAGGTGAGTGGATGCCTGAAGCCACTATGGATGCATTCAGAGAATATTTATTGTCTATCAAGGGGCCTCTAACTACACCCGTTGGAGGAGGTATACGCAGCCTGAATGTTGCTTTACGACAGGAACTTGATCTCTACGTTTGCCTTAGGCCTGTAAGGTATTTTGAAGGCGTGCCCTCTCCTATGTGGCAGCCTGAGAAAGTCAACATGGTAATTTTCAGGGAGAACACGGAAGATATTTACGCCGGTATTGAGTATATGACCGGTACGCCTGAAGCACAACAGCTTTTAGATTTCCTGCAAAACAATTTAAACGTAAAAAATATCCGTTTTCCTGAGACAACATCGCTTGGAATAAAACCTGTAAGCAAAGAAGGCTCTGAACGGTTGATACGCTCCGCTATCGAATTTGCTATAACTAACAAAATGCCTTCGGTTACTATTGTTCACAAAGGGAACATTATGAAATTTACCGAAGGAGCATTTAAAAATTGGGGATATGAGCTGGCTATGAGAGAGTTTGGAAATGAAGTATACACATGGAATCAGTGGGAAGCGGCTAAAAAAGAAAGCGGTGAAGCAGTTGCAAATGAAGAATTGCGGATAGCACGTATTGGTGGAAAAATTATTATAAAAGATGCAATTGCTGACAATTTTTTACAGCAGGCCCTGCTGGCGCCGCAGGATTATTCCGTTATTGCAACGTTGAATTTAAACGGGGATTACATAAGTGATGCGTTGGCAGCACAAGTAGGTGGAATTGGCATAGCTCCGGGAGCAAATATTAATTATCTAACAGGCCATGCGGTTTTTGAAGCAACCCATGGTACGGCGCCGCGATTTGCTAATACCAATACCATGAACCCTTCATCAGTGATTTTAAGCGGGGTAATGATGCTGGAATATATGGGCTGGAAAGACGCAGCGGAACTTATAACTGTTGCTATCGGAAAAACCATCAGAAACAAAAAGGTCACCATAGATTTTTATAATCTTATGAAGGAAGCAACTCTTTTAAAAACAAGTGAATTTGCTGATGAGATAATAAAAAATCTATAGCTTAAGTGGTGCATTTGCTTTTATTTGAAAAGTAATGTTGATTTTAAAAGCATTTGCAAATTTCAAAAACAAAAATTGAAGAAAATGACTAAAATTAAAGTAGCGAATCCGGTTGTAGAATTAGACGGAGACGAGATGACAAGAATTATCTGGAAATTTATAAAAGATAAATTGATACTTCCTTACCTGGAACTTGATATAAGATATTTTGATCTTGGCATTGAGCATCGTGATGAGACCAAAGACCAGGTGACTATTGATGCTGCCAATGCCATTAAAGAATTTGGTGTAGGAATAAAGTGCGCTACCATTACTCCTGATGAAGAAAGAGTAAAGGAATTTAATTTAAAGCAAATGTGGAAAAGCCCTAATGGCACTATAAGAAATATTCTTGATGGAACGGTTTTTCGTGAACCTATTGTAATGCAAAATGTCCCCCGTTTGGTAACTAACTGGACTGCTCCAATCATAGTTGGTCGTCATGCATTTGGAGACCAGTATCGTGCAACAGATACGGTGATAAAGGGACAGGGAAAATTAACGATGACCTTTACTCCTGAGGATGGCAGCGAACCCCAGATTTTTGAAGTTTATAATTTTAAGGGAGATGGAGTTGCATTAAGCATGTATAACACAGATGAAAGCATAAGAGGTTTTGCTAAAAGTTGTTTTAACATGGCGCTTAGTAAAAAATGGCCCTTGTATCTGTCCACGAAAAATACAATTCTAAAAAAATATGATGGAAGATTTAAAGATATTTTCCAGGAAATTTTTAATAATGAATTTAAAAAAGAGTTTGACGCAGCAGGCATTACTTACGAGCACCGCCTGATTGATGATATGGTAGCAAGTGCTTTAAAATGGCATGGCAATTTTGTATGGGCATGTAAAAACTATGATGGTGATGTACAAAGCGACACCGTTGCGCAAGGCTTTGGCTCTTTAGGATTAATGACGTCTGTTTTAATTACACCTGACGGTAAAATAATGGAAGCCGAAGCAGCGCATGGCACTGTAACCCGTCATTTTAGAGAGCACCAGGCGGGCAAACCTACGTCTACAAATCCCATAGCATCTATTTTCGCATGGACTAGAGGCCTTGCTTTCAGAGGCAAACTTGATGGCAATCAACCTTTAATTGATTTTTGCAATCAGTTAGAAAAAGTATGTATAGAAACTGTAGAAAATGGAAAAATGACCAAAGATTTAGCGGTAGGTATTCATGGAAATAAAGTAACGCACGGAAAAGAGTTTTTATATACAGAAGAATTTTTAGAAGTCATTAATGACAATCTTAAAGAAACACATGTAGACTGAGCAATTTTAATACATCGCTTACGTTTTAAAAATAATATGTCTAAAATTTTAGTTGTTGATGATGATCAGGATATACTGGTAGTCATGGAGATACTTCTCACCATGAAGGGGTTTGAAGTTGACGTTACTGCTAAATGGGAAAATACCTTTGATAAAATTGAATCTTTTAATCCAGACCTTATATTGCTTGATATATTAATTTCGGGAAATGATGGGAGAACGTTGTGTAGACAATTAAAATCTCAAAGTGAAACAAAAAGTATCCCTATCATCATGTTTTCTGCACACCCCAGTGCTGCAGCAAATATAAAGGAATACGGCGCCAACGATTTTATTGCAAAACCCTTTGATGTAAATGATCTGCTTTCAAAAGTTAATAATCAGTTATCACTAAATCGGGCTTAAACTAATACCCGTGCAACTGGCTTTCTTCACATAGCTTATCCTGTTTACCCTTTAACTTTTATTGCTGTTACCACGCAAAAGGGCCACTAATAATAGAACAAACACAGCTCCTCCAACTATCCAGACCCATGGTTGAGCATACCAGTTACTGCCTGTCCCTTATACCCATCTGACGCTGCCG
>MWYU01000623.1 GCA_002050375.1 Chitinophagales bacterium 62-2 | reverse complement strand
AGCTAATATTACAGAGCTTAAGTTTTATGATGCTTCAAAGCCTATTTCAGTCACTTCGGCGCAGGAAAAAAACGGTGGTAAACAGCAGTAATAAAATTTAAAATCTTAAGACTTGTAAGCTTTTTTCTAAATTTCGGGATCTTAAATCATTTTGATACTTAGCAGCTTAGAGTTAATCGCCTCTAAAATATTGATACTCGTTTTATCAGAAGCCACGCCTTAATCTCATCTACAATAACTAATTATAGTTAATTGCACATACTTTTATGTTGCTGAGAAAGCAAATTTTCCAATTTCATATCCAGCTTCCTGGCTATATGAGCATAAATTGCACATTTACTTTCATTTTTCAAAAATTTATTCGATACATGAAAATAACCGCGTGTTGAATAAACAATATTTGTATCCTTATCAATTAATTCACCTTCTGTACCATCTTCCATGATGTAAACTTGAATTTTACCTTGAGATATTTCAGGTATTTTATAAACTTTATAAGCTGAGGGGTCGTAAGCTCCTACTATTGTTTCAGCAGGTTCTAAATTCAGATTTGATATTATTTGCTGGTCTACCATATTCTGTGTTTTCATTTAGAAATGATAAGTAAATATCTTCTCATTTAAGGACATGTGCAATCACATAAAGAGGTGAAAAACAAAAATTTCCCTGAACAGAACTACATGGTTCTGTCGCATCTGCTTGATTGGTTAGCAGAGACACTAACTTTATAAGATGTTCGAAGGTCATGGCTTGAAGACGAATAGAACCCACAATAAAAGGTGCTGGAAGAATAACAATTAGGCAGTGTAAGTATTTAAAAAAAAGGGTAGAAGGAGACTATCGATTTATAAAGTGGCGAACTCAACCTATGTTAGGATTTAAGAACTTTGAGTCAGCAAAACAAATGCGCAAACATTCAAAGCCACCAAAAAAAGTTTGTTATTGCAATAATTCTAAAAACCGAATTAATGAAAGTCAAGTTTTATGGGGTACGAGGTTCAATACCAATATGTGGTAGGGAATTTCAACGATATGGGGGAAATACAACCTGCCTCCGGATACACCGCGAAGACGTCAATAGAATTGTAATTATTGACGCGGGAACAGGAATTAGAAACCTGGGAAAGGAGATAGTAAATATGGGACTAAAGCAAAATGTAATCAACATTTTATTTTCTCATTTTCATTGGGATCACTTGCAGGGATTTCCTTTTTTTGCGCCGGCTTATAACAAAAATCAGAGAATAGGAATACTCGTAATGGGCAAAGAAAGAAAAATTACAAATCTAAAGGAGATCTTTTCTTTGCAGATGCAAAAAGAATACTTCCCGGTAGAGCTTGATACTATGGGAGCACAGTTTGAGTTCTTAACTTATGGAGATAAGGAAACTTTTTATGGAGCTCATGTAACTGTAACACCCCAGTTTCACATGTTTCCGGGCGGTTCTTATGGTTTCCGGATAGAGGATACTACAGGATCGCTTGTTGTTTGTACTGATCTTGAACATATAAATGGAATAGATGAAAATATTATTAACCTGGCTAAGAATGCTGATTTACTCATTCACGACGGGCAGTATACTGCTGACGAATACAAAAAACACAGAGGGTGGGGACATAGCTGTTGGGAACATGCTGTTGAGGTAGCCACCCTGGCTAAAGCGAAAAGGCTTATTGTTACTCATCATCATCCGGACCATAATGATAATTTTCTTGATTTCATGGAGAAAGAGTGCCAGAAGGTTTTCTCCAATTCACTGTTTGCAAAAGAAGGAATGGAGGTGACCGTTTGAAAAAATTTTTATTTCGCCAATCTCTGTAGTATTCAATAAGGTTAGGTGAGCTGGAGTATTTTAAGAAACTCACTCAAGATAATTAGCATAATAGTGTTAATCCCTCTAAAATATTCATACTTCTTTGTGCAGATGCGACAGAGGCTTTTACTTTTGCTTATTACTACATTCTCAACTACCTCTTGTCCCACCAAACTTTTGACACATAAGTATCGCCGTTAGTCAACCTCGCTGACGCAGCTTTATAATTTTCTTCGTTAAGCAATGCTTCCCGTGATGAATAAATAGTGCGGCGGGGGATTGTTCCGTTTGTTGAACCTGCAAAAGGTCCGGGTTTTAGAGACGGATATCCCATTCTTCTCCATTCAATAAAGGCTTCGTAGGAACGACCAAATAATTGTACTGCCCTTGTCAAACTCTTTAACTTCCTGCCTTTTAAAAGCCTTCTATCGGCTTCGATTTAGGAAGTGTAGCCTTTATCTGGTCCATATTTGTCGATCTTGTTTAAATGATTCTTTCAGCTAAAGACTCCTTCATTTTCGTCCTGCCGCAGTCTTTGTGCTTGCAAAACCTTTGGTTTTATGTACAACAACTACTTTTTAAGTTTCCTGATCCCTTTCTTAATAACCATTTTACTTATTGCATCCCCATGTGGGTGAATAGTAGTAGGTTAGAATCTATACTTTCCCGCAATTCCAAGCCCTACATTAGCTTGATCAATAGTTTGAACAGAACCAAAACGTAACTCGGGTTCTATAATAAACTTTTCACTTACAGGAATGCTCCTACTCACTTTTGTTAAGAAACCAATCCTGACTTTCGGATTGACTGTGAAGGATTGTATCTGAACAGGAGACCTATCTTCTTTTTGCTTCCAGCCTAAATAGAAATCAAAAGATGGACCTACAGAGAAGTTGATGCGCTTGGAATAATATTTATACAAAACCGGTACTGTCAGATATCGGCGAGCAACAGTGGAAGAGTAGGAGTGAGAGCCGGAAGCGTCTGTATAACTTGTAATATTAGTCGAATACTTCGAATGGTAATAAATACCCGTTTCCCCTCCGCTGTGTTTTCCCAATTGAGTTTCAAATGTTGCTCCAATATTTACCCTATTTAAACTAATCTCGTCCGGGTAGATATTGCTATTTAAGTTTAATCCGATCAGGGTTTGTTTTTGAGCATACGTCATTGAAGATGTAAAAAAAGAAAACATTAAAACAAATGCTATTGTTGTTAAAACTTTAAGGTTCATGGATTTTACTTTTAAGTTTCTTTAGGTATATAAAAAATAAAATTACATACAATCTTGGAAACTGCAATAAGACAGCATCTTAACACTTGATTAACAAGGCGTATTTATAAAGCAAAATCATGGTTTAGCATGGCTTTTAGATGACTGCTTTCTACAAACTTATATAAAATAAAATCCTTACACGTAAGAGCAGGGGCAGGAAAGTTCCTGGAACATCACCTCGCTGAAGTATTTGAAACTTTCAAACCTTCATACTCAGCTAAAACAGCAACTGAAGGAAATAATAAACCTGATTTTCTCTTTCTGAAAAGCGCAGAAATTCAATTACTTCCACTGCAAAAACTCCCTTATTTTTAGAATATGAAAGTTCGTCGGTTGTTTATTTTTACAATCTTATGTGCTACCACTGTTGTCTCTTTTGCTCAACAGCGTCCTCATTATACACAATACGTTCTTAATAATTATATCATCAATCCTGCTATTGCAGGAATTGAAAACTATACTGATGTTAAGATCAGCCATCGTCATCAATGGGTAGGCCTGCAGGGAGCGCCTGTTACAACTTATCTAACAATTCACGGGCCATTGAAAAAGAGTGATTACGAACGCGAGACAGCTACCAGTTTTCATGCGCAGGGCGAAAACCCAAGAGGAGCAGCCTATTGGCAGGAGTATACAAGGCCGGAGCCGCACGGAGGAATTGGATTTACTATGATCAATGACAGAACAGGGCCGCTTAACCGCTTTGCTGCTTATGGCACTTACGCCTACCATTTAGGAATATCAAACAGAACAAGTTTAGCTGCAGGTGTATCGGCAGGTATTCAGAACATGACACTGAATGCAGGAAAACTTGACTTTGGTTCCCAGTTTCCAGTTGATCCTGCTGTTGCCGGAAGCGGTTACTTAAACAAGTTAAGCCCTGATATCAACGCTGGTTTATGGTTGTATTCACGGGATTATTTTGTTGGCCTGGCAGTACAGCAAATAATTCCTTCCAAACTAAAATTTACCGGGGATTCCATTACGCTTACCGGTGGAAGGTTAGTGCCGCATACATTTCTAACTGCAGGTTACCGGTTCCTTCTTTCTGAGGATATTAGCTTTCTTCCCAGCGCTTTAATTAAATATATTAGCCCGTTGCCTTTAGGAGTTGATATTAATGCAAAGCTTCAGTACCAGGATTTTGTATGGGCAGGTGCCAGTTACCGCTACAAGGATGGCTTTGCCGCAATGTTAGGCATAAATGTAAATAACACTTTCAATATTGGCTATTCGTACGATATAACTACTTCAGGGCTAAATACGGTTAGTCGTGGTTCACACGAAATTGTGGTAGGGTTTTTATTAGGAAATAAGTATGGTGACTGGTGCCCAAGACGGTTATGGTAAATAAAATGAGTAAGAAGTAAGGCTGGAATTGGGACGGCACTACAACTACTCGATCGTATAAATAAAAAAACTGCTAAAGGTTCCTTAGCAGTTTTTTTAGCTGTTTATTACTTTGCTTAAATATGAATAATAGTAAGCTTTTTTGTCCTGGTTACTTTTTTTACAGGCTGTTCTTGTGCGGAAGGACAACCAATAATGACTTCTTTTTGTAATTCCTCCACCGGGTACAGATCCTCTGTAGAATTTACCTTTTTTTGAACTTCCGCACAAGGGTTTGTTGTGTTTAAAGCAGGGGCTGAACCTGCAACTCTTACCCGTGGTTTCTCTGTAAATTCATAAGAGTAACTGTGTGCTTTAGGTGCCGTATAAACAACAGCCGGAAGTTGGATAGAGAATCTCATATTTTCATCAATTCTTGTGAGGTAAACATATTGTTGTTGTACTTCTTGCCATTGTTTCCGGATTTCTTCAGCCAATGTTTTTAACTCTTCTTCCTGTTGAAATCTTTTAGCTTGTGTTGTAGCTAACGTTTGTAAAGTAAGGTTACTTGATCTCGAAACCTTATATGTTGGAGAAGGTATGCTTTTTTGCAACTTTAGTTTTGTGGCTTTAATTTGTGAAAGTACAATTTGCATATCGTGCATTAATTTTTCTTTATCATACGGTTGATCTGATTTTTCACTTCTTTCAAATACCAATGCGAAATTTTTCCGTACACCTGTTTCTACTTTTTCCAAATCCGCCATCCATTTTGTTGCAAACAGTTTTTTAACATGTCCTCTAAATTTTAAAGTATCAATATTAAAAATTAACCGGGGCGAAATTTCCATTCTGTTCTTTGTATATGAAGATGGATTTTTGATTACAGGAGCGGGGATAGCCCGAAGATCCAACTTTCTGTTTTTAGGTATTGCCAGAGGAAGAGACTTTGAGATCATCATTTTCTGCACATGCTTCTCAATATGTTTCACTTTCTTTTCCATTTCCAGCTTCACTTCTTCATTCTTATCAGACAGAAAAAACAAGGGGTTGAATAAAGGATTATCAACTTTAGCAACAAGGGATTCAGTATTGTCTTGGGGAAGGTGAATACCCGGTGGTAGAGGAGGAATGTTAGGTGTAAACTTATTCATTCTTGTTGCAGTAGCTCTATTGTTCTCAGGAGAAAGCCATGCTATTGTACTTAAGATAGTTGTAATAAAAAGTAGAGCAATTAATTGGTGGCGGTAGTGAAAAGATTTTTCACTTTTCTCAATCATTCTTTTTACTCTTATTAGTAACGCATTTTTATTCTCTGCAGCACTCATAGCAAATGAGCGTTGATACGTTTGCAGCGTTGCTATTTTAAGCAATGCCTTTGCGTAGGTAGCAGGATTGTATTCATATTGTAATACCCAGTCGTCGCAACTATTTTCCCTTTCTCTTTTAATATGACGGCTAAGCAATTGCATAAAAGGATTAAAGAACAGTGTTGCTTCAATTAAAGACAGCAGTAAGTTCATGAGATAATCAAAGCGCTTAATGTGCGCCAGCTCGTGTAATATAACTGCTTCCATTTGCTCGGTATTAAGGTGATTGATACTGGCTAATGGAATTAATATAACAGGTTTTAAAAACCCAATGGTAAGAGGAGCTTTCACTTTATCGGAAAGAAAAATCTTTACATTACTTCTAATACCTAACTGCTCAGACAACCTTTGAACAAAAAGCTTCCAATCAACATTAATTTTACTGATACCCTCCTGTTTAATACGTTGGGTAAACCGATAACAGTGCAGCCATTTACATGAAATAAAAACTAATAATAGCAGGTACGCAATTGATAAATAGGGTAGAAATTGTTCTGTCTTAATAATCCAGGCAAACAACTTAGCTTTTGTTGACAGCGCTGAAGTACTGATCTCCATCAGCGAGTATTGATTGAAATATTCTGCTGTTGTTGAAGTTTCGTTCAAACATTGCTGATAGTAAAAAACAAGGGTGCCTGCAAACCATATAAAACCTGTTATTTGCATCAACAGCGATAAAGAGTATTTTTTGTGCGAAGACAGTTTGAAGAAACTATTTATTAAAAAGTAGGCGAGCCATAACATTGCAAATTGCCACAAGCTGTTAATTATTGCATACCCCAAAGCCTGAAGAAAAGGAGACTGGGTTACCTGGATCATACCTATTGGTTTTTAAGGTTATCAAGCAAATGTTGAATTTCGTTTAACTCTTCCTTTGAGGGAACATGGTTACCTAAGGCCTGCATAACCAGTTGAGTAGACGAACCACCAAACAGGTTAGAAATCATTTTTCCCACAAATTGGTTTTGTGTTTTTTCCTTGCTCACATTAGCATGGTATATATGAGTTTTTGCAGAGTCATCTCTTTTAACCAACCCTTTTTCAAACATAATTTGCATTAACTTAAGCGTAGTTGTGTAGCCAGCATCTTTAGTTTGTAAAATAGTTTCATGTACTTCGCGCACCGTTGCATTGCCTTTTTCCCATAAAACCTGCAGAATTTCTAACTCGCCTTCGGTAGGTTTGATTAGTTTATTTACCATCATACGATATATTTCGTACAAGGTAATGAAATAATAAGAAATGTTAAACGATCAATAATTTTTTTTTGAATTTTTTTAACAGCGAAAGTAGAGGAGGGGCGAAGTACTTAATGGAGAAATGAGTGCTTATCTGCGGATGCCCGGACACAAGCGAATCCGCAATTGTATTTACGCAACTAAGTAAGTGTTCGCCTTTTCTGCTATGCTTTGGGGCTCTTTCGAATATATCAAAAATAAAAGTGCAGTTCAAACAACTCACTTCCATCTTATCTCTCAATCTCCTCATCTTGCAGCCTGTTAAACCCTTCTTAACCGTTTTGACTATTAATAGATTCCGGATGTTTTAGTTTTGTATTACAATGCAAAGCAGCAAACGTTTTATATTTATCAATTTCTCGGTCTGGACTTTTGTATTGCTTTTAGACTTTGCGGGCGATTATTTCAAAGAGATGTTTTGGGACAGGCCATTTTACTGGATTGAAGAAATGCCTTTTGTTACCTCCTGGTATATATGGTTTTTACTTACTCCAATCGCCGTGTACTTTAGCCGTAAATATTTATACGATAATACCCGTTTACCTGCATTTATTGGTTTTCATTTTCTCATTTACCTTTTGTTAAGCATTATACAAATTGCACTTGCTGCAGGCTGGATTTCTTTTATGGGTAACTGGCTTTTAGGAAGAGGCAGCTACAAAGGGATACTTTACAAGACAGCAATATCGGGCCTCTTTTATAATTTCATCATATACCTCATCATTGTGTTAATTGTAAATGGCCTGAAGTATTACGATGATTTACAGCAGGAGAAAACTAAAACGCACCAATTAGAGAAAAGACTTTCAGAAAGCAGGATGCAATTCTTAAAGCAGCAATTGCAACCTCATTTTTTATTCAATACGCACCATTCCATTATCACGTTAATGAAGATAGGGCTTACAAACAAAGCTGTTTCAATGATGGAAAAACTAAGTGATTTAATGCGATTTGCATTACGTGAAAATATGCAGCAGGAAGTACCGCTGCAAAAAGAACTCGAACTACTGCAATTGTACGTTGACATACAAAAGATAAGATTCGAAGACAAGTTGGTGGTAGAATATAAAATTGAAGAACATCTCGAAAAGGCGCTTGTTCCTACCATGATGTTACAACCGTTAATTGAAAATGCAATTAAATATGCAGTTGAAACTTCTGAAGGTGAAACTACAATAACCATTGCAGCAACAAAGACAGATGATAAGTTATTACTTAGCATAAAAGATGAAGGTTCTTCTTTATACAATTTCAATGAAACCAAAAAAGGAATTGGCATTAGCAATACTGAAGAAAGACTGCAACAGCTTTATGGCCGGCAGCAGCATTTAGAATTGAAACCCTTTAAGAATAATAATCTCAAAGGCCTTGAAGTAGTTATTAAAATACCTTTACATTATGTCTGACTGCACCGTCCTGATAGCAGACGATGAAAAGCTTGCGAGGGAAGCTGTTAAGTTACAATTAGCTACTTATCCCAATGTACAAATAGTGGCTGAATGTACTAATGGAAAACAGGCCCTCGAACAAATCCTGCAACAAAAGCCTGGTATAATTTTTCTTGATATTCAAATGCCTGTTCTTAATGGTTTGGAAATGCTGCAGCAACTTCCTGCCGCTTACCATCCTGCCATTATTTTTGTAACTGCTTACGATACTTATGCCCTCCAGGCTTTTGAAAATGATGCCATTGATTATTTATTAAAACCATTTACTGACAACAGATTTGACAAGGCATTTCAAAAAGCGTTGAAGATTTGTAAGTCACAACAAGTAAATGAAAGTTTACCGGAGGCAAACCTTACCGAACGGTTACAAAAAGCATTGAAACAATTTCAGCAGGAAAGCACAAATACTATTTCAATTAAAGACGGAGCAAAGTTTTACATCTTATCGTTGCAGGATGTTATGTATGTAGAAGCTGCCGGAGATTACCTCGCTGTATTTACGGCAGAGAAAAAATACCTGCATAAAGAAACGTTGAGCAATCTTGAAAATACACTGCCCGATCATTTTGTCCGCATACATAAATCTTATATTGTAAATACAGGTTTTATCAGGGAGCTGCATTCCCAATTTAATGGAGACTATACAGTATTATTAAAGGGCGGGCAACAACTCAAGTTAAGCAGAAACTACAGGGAAAGACTTTCGCATTTACTAAGTTAACCCCGGTTCAACTCATCTTACTTACCTGTTTCATCATCTCATCGAAAAGAGAAAATTAGCCTTCTTCTGCTTAATACCTTGTGCCTGTAAAAAAAAATTATCATGAACATTGTATTAAAAGTTGTAAGTGCAGTTATTGTATTTTTTTGCGTTTCATGCAGAGCAAACAGCCAAAATGAACCACCTGAAGATTATTCTCTAATAATAAATGAAACTCCTAAAAACGAAACGCACATTGCTAACATAGCAGGTAAAAACGAACCTGGTGAACGAATTAAAATAAAAGGAATCCTTTATGAGTCAGACGGCAAGACTCCTGCAAAAAATGTGATTATGTACTTCTACCATACAAATGCAAAAGGCATCTATGCAAAGCATGGCAATGAGCCGCGAAGCAGTTTTGCATGGTGGCATGGCTACAACCGGGGCTGGTTAAAAACAAATGAACATGGTGCATATGAAATAAACACCATCAAACCTGCCCCTTATCCCGCCCGTGTTGAGCCCG
>MWYU01000597.1 GCA_002050375.1 Chitinophagales bacterium 62-2 | reverse complement strand
AGCTTGTGTACACTAAAAACCTCTTCTTCCACCCAGCAAGCTGCCTAATAATCCTCCCATGCTGCTCATGCCCCGTCCGCCGCTCAACATTCCGATAAGCGATCCTAATCCACCCTCGCCAAGCATTCCTCCACCTCCAAACATTCCTCCACCACCACTGCCAAACATTCCGCCACCGCCTCCAAACATTCCTCCACCACCGCGATTACGGTTTAATCCTCCTGAAACCATTTTAGCTAAGATCATGGGTCCTGCTATTCCTATTAAGCCTTTTAATAAACCATTGCCGTTTATTCCAGCGCTTGCTAATTTATCTTTTAGACCAATTGAAGACAAGAAGTCTGGACTTGCTACTTCTTCCGGACTTTTTGCGGTAGCAGCTTTATCCGTAAAATTATCGAGGAGAGAAAACTGTTTCTGGTCCACTCCTAAATATTGCGCCATCGTTTGTACATGCTGCTGTTCCTGTTCAGAATAATCGTTGTCTGATTTTGAAAACGCAATGAGATCGGTAACGAGCGAATATTTTAAATCGCTGTTTTTTAATACATCTAAACAGCGCGTTACATCTTCTGCGCTTATGTTGTTAGCTGCGTTCATAACAATCTGCGACTGGTCTTGCGAGAGGTTTGCAGCCTGGCATAAAGCAGTAAGAAATTCAAGTTCTTCGGAGGAAGCTTGTCTGTCAGCCGTAGCCAAAGAGGCAATTGCTCCTATGTAAGCTCCTTTCTCCTTATCGCTCGAACCCTCCAGTAATGTTTGTGAATTTTCCATCTGGATTAATTTTGTTTAATATTTTAAATTATCGTGCCATGTCGCCTTGTATTACATAAGACACATATATAAGAAGGAATTTTCCTGAAACATAGCGGGATATTAATCGCGAGGGTTAAAGGGAGAATTATTTAGGATAATGGCAAAGAAGTTATCTCTATATTACTACAGTTGCATTTTACTTTTAACACTTTTATTCTCGGCTTTCATTCTACTTTGCGCACCAAATTTTACTCATGAAAAATCCTCTGCTTGCTTTAAATATTATTTTGTTGATTTTAGTTGGTGTGCTTTTTTATCTACATTTTTCGTCTTCCAAAAAAACTGAAAACAAACCTGCTGCAAATACTAATGCTAATATTGCCGGGCCTTTCAAAATTGCTTATTTTGAGATGGACTCTATAGAAAATAATTATGAATACCTGAAGGATGTGCGCAACGAGTTAAAAGGTAAAGAGCAAGGCCTTACCACTCAACTAAACCAAATGAAAAACAAGTATATGAACAAGGTTAATAAATTTCAACAGGAAGCGCAAACAATGACCCAGGAAAGACAAGGCACCATACAACAAGACCTTTTGCAGGAACAAAAAATGATTCAAAATAAAGAGCAGGCTATGGGGCATGACCTGCAGGATGCTTCATTTAAAAAAATGCAGGAAGTAAATAAAACCATCGAAGATTTTTTAAAGGAGTTTAATAAGGATAAAACGTATTCGTATATATTAGCCTATCAGCCCGGAACGATATATTATAAGGATCAACAGTTCGATATAACCGGTGCAGTTTTACAAGGACTAAATAACGGCTACAGAAAGAAAAAGTAAGCTAAGTTTTTAAGGATAAATCATTTGCTTATCTTCATCCCGTGTGCAAGGTGCATGACGGGATAAATTTTTTATAGCATGACCGAAACTCCTTCTGCTTCATCTTTTAAGCCAAGCTTAAACCTCTGGGATGCTACCATGATTGTTGCAGGGAGCATGATAGGCTCAGGAATTTTTATTGTAAGCGCTGATATAACAAGAAATGTAGGAAGTGCAGGCTGGCTGATATTTGTTTGGCTCATTACCGGTTTCATGACGCTTACTGCCGCACTCAGCTACGGCGAATTAAGCGCCATGTTTCCTAAAGCCGGGGGGCAGTATGTTTATTTAAGAGAAGCATACAATCCGTTAGTTGGTTTTTTATATGGGTGGAGTTTTTTTTCTGTAATACAAACCGGCACAATTGCTGCGGTGGGTGTTGCCTTTTCTAAATTTGCAGGATATTTTTTTCCTGCTTTAGAGTTGAAAGATGAAAACATTCTGCTAAATCTGGGCTGGTTAAAAATATATCCTGCACAATTAATTTCTATCCTGCTAATTGCTTTTCTAACATGGGTAAATACCAAAGGAGTAAAAGAAGGGAAGATCATTCAAACAACTTTTACGGTTACTAAATTACTTTCACTGTTTGGTTTAATTGTGTTCGGGTTTTTGGTAGGCGCGAAATCTAATCTTTGGAATGCTAACTGGACAGATGCCTGGACTATGAAACGCATTGCTTCTTCCGGAGATATTACTCCTGTTGTAGGTCTCGCCGCTTTAGGTGCCATTGCAGCCAGCATGGTAGGTTCTATTTTCAGCAGCGATGCCTGGAACAACGTAACTTTTATTGCAGGGGAAATTAAAAACCCTAAGCGAAATATAGGCTTAAGCCTTTTCTTAGGAACCCTTATCGTTACCATTATATATGTTGCAGCAAACTTTATGTATATGAGCGTGCTTCCGCTTAACGATGTTGCCTTCGCCCCTGCCGACCGTGTTGCTGTGTCAGCCTCCAATGCCATCTTTGGAAACATCGGCACATATGTAATTGCTGTTATGATCATGATATCAACATTTGGTTGTAATAATGGATTGATCCTGGCCGGTGCCCGTGTTTATTATTCCATGGCAAGAGATGGATTATTTTTTAATAATGCAGGCAGGTTAAACAAGCATTCGGTGCCTGAATGGGCATTGTGGGCGCAGTGCATTGTTGCTTCTATTTTATGTTTAAGCGGTAAGTACGGCGATCTTTTAGACATGATCTCATTTGTAGTTGTGTTATTTTATATGCTTACCATCATCGGCATATTTATACTTCGCTCAAAACGCCCCGATGCCGAAAGACCTTACAAAGCTTTTGGCTACCCGGTATTGCCACTGTTATACATAATTATGGGACTTGCATTTTGCGTTTTGCTCATCATCTTTAAACCCTCTTATACCTGGCCGGGTTTGATAATTACTTTACTTGGCGTGCCGTTATATTATCTTGCAGTTTCTACAAATAAAAAAACTGTTGAGTAGTATGCCAACAACAGATTTTGAAAAACTCTTCAACGACATTTCACAGATTAAAGTAGCCATTGTTGGTGATATAATGCTTGACACGTATTGGTGGGGAAATGTAGAAAGAATATCACCCGAAGCTCCCGTGCCGGTGGTAGCTTTAGATAGAAAGGAATTAAGATTAGGAGGCGCTGCCAATGTTGCTTTAAATACAGTTTCGCTTGGTGCCGCCACCGTTTTGTTTTCGGTTATTGGCGATGATGAAGATGGTGAAACCCTTATTTCCCTGCTTAATAAAAACAATATCATAACCGATTTTGTAGTTAAAAGCAGCGACCGTATTACTACAAACAAAACGCGTATAATCAGTCGTAACCAGCACATGCTTCGCTTAGATGCAGAAATGACTGCGGAAATAAATGAAGCCGCTCAATTGGCATTATTACAAAGATTTGAGGCATTTGTAGAAACACAAAATCCATCAGTTGTAATTTTTGAAGATTATAACAAAGGTGTATTAACGGAAAATGTAATCAAACAAATGATAAGCATCTGTTTGAAGAATAACATTGTTACAACCGCAGACCCCAAACGTAAGAACTTCTTTTGCTATAACAACGTAACCATATTTAAACCAAATTTAAAAGAAGTAAAAGAAGGTTTAAATGTATTATTAGATGATATGAATGAAGAATTTTTACGGGATATTCATCAGCAATTGCATCAAAAGCTTCAACATTCAGTTTCATTAATTACGCTTTCTGAAAAAGGTGTTTTTTATCAACAGAAGGCGAAGTGGGGTATCATCCCAACATACGTAAGAAACATTGCTGATGTTAGTGGCGCAGGCGATACAGTGATTGCGGTCGCCTCAATTGTATATGCCTCTACTAAAAACATTCATTTAACTGCCATCGTTGCAAATATTGCTGCAGGGCTTGTTTGCGAAGAGGTTGGAACAGTAGCCATAAACAAAGAGAAATTATTAGCTGAATGCATAAACTTTCTGCCTGATCTTTTACCGGCGGAGGTATAATAATTCATAAACTGCGATCTGCGATACGGAATTCAAAGTAGATTTTTAGTGCAGCTATTATCATAAATTCAAAATCCTTTATCCCTGTCAGAACTAACTCCAATAGTCTTCTTTACGCTGAAAAATTTACATCTTTTTAAATAGGTAATTTCGCCGGGAAATAAAATAGTTCATATACAATGCAGAAGCTTACAATGGTTATTCATGGTGGTGCAGGTACTATCGTAAAAGAAGACATGACAACCGAACTTGAGAATGTTTATTTACAAGGTTTGCAGGAGGCCCTTAACGCCGGTTATGCAGTGCTTGAAGAAGGCGGAACAGCCGTTAATGCTGTAAAAGCAGCCGTGGTGATTTTAGAAGATAACGTATTATTTAACGCCGGCAGGGGATCGGTATTCACTAAAAAAGGGGTGCAGGAAATGGATGCAGCAATTATGGATGGCAGTAACCTTGAGGCAGGAGCCGTTACGGGAATACGAAATGTCCGCAACCCTATCGAACTTGCAACGGAAGTAATGAGGCATAGCGATCACGTTTTTGTAGCAGGTAAAGGAGCCAATGATTTTGCCATTAAACAGGGAATTAAACTGGAGCCGGATGATTATTTCTTTTCTCAATACCGGTATAACCAATGGAAAGCGATAAGAGACTCTGATGGTACATCATTAGATCATACACACCAGGATGCAACGGAACTTCTAAGGGATAAAAAGTTTGGAACTGTAGGTGCTGTTGCCTGCGATAAAAATGGTAACGTAGCCGCAGCTACAAGCACCGGCGGCTTAACCAATAAAAAATTCGGGCGTATAGGTGATACTCCTGTAATTGGTGGAGGAACTTATGCAAATAATGAAACCTGTGCAATTAGTTGTACAGGTGAAGGTGAAGTTTTTATTCGCGCAGTTGCAGCTTACGATGTACATGCGATTATGCAGTATAAAGGTGAAAACCTGCAGAAGGCAGCCGAAGAAGTTGTTTTACATAAATTAGTAAAAATGAAAGGTGAAGGCGGACTTATAGGAGTAGATCCGCAAGGTAATGCTGCGATGGTATTTAATAGTGCAGGCATGTACCGCGGCGTTAAGAGCAATGATGGTACAAATGAGGTTGCGATTTATAAATAGAATATAGTTGCAAAAAACTCTGAAGCTTGGGTTTTACATCGTCCAACGATTGTGGAGCAAGGGTTCGACAGGCTCACCCTGACATCAAAACTATACCTGCCATTGGTTACTTGTTTCACCATCTCAAAGCAAGAGCATCATTAGTAATATTATTTTATTCTTCATTAAGCGCCTCTCTGCCTTTTAACCAGACACGCCTGTAGAAAACAAAATAGAGCAAGGCCATTTCTACTGTTTTAAAAAACTGGTAGCAACGCCGGTTTTCATAATACCAGTCATAAAAGCCATCATCAACATTGTCGGGAACGATTTGGTAGAACTTGCCCTCTTCTAAAGGGCTGTCTGTGCTGCCCCATCTGCGGTGCAAACTCATGCTTATATTATATCGATAGTCGGTCAGCAACCTTAAATAGGGGATGACCTGGTTCTCGTCTTCAAATTTTTCCTGGCCTGTTTCAAGCTTTAGTATATCGTTGAACTTATCGTTGAAACCTGTATGCATGCTGAATATTTTATTATAGTAAAACTAATAAGAAACGGTGTTTGAATAAAACGTTCTTATTATAAAATTCCCGGTTGAGTCGCAACCTTCTCGTCTCTGCGTTAGGAGTTACAGAAAATATAGAGCTTAGTTAACCGCACAGGCACTGAGGCGCAGGGGAAAAGTTTTAGTTATATCTTATTCAGAAAGCACAATAATTTTAAACCCCGCTGCATGCAAAAAATCTTCCATTACAGCTTTTGTTTTCATGCTTGCTTTGTCAATAATGTTTTGTTCAAATGCATGGTCTATCATCTTTTCTCTTGCTTTAAGTTTTACTGCCGTTACAGCTTGCGGGCTCCAGTTTCCATTCTCTACAAAAATTTCGTAACCACTTGGATTGATAATCGCATCAAGAATTTTTGTTCGCGGTAATTGCAGCCAAACAGTATCACCCGATATTTTCATACTACTATCGGCAAGTAAATTTAAATCTGTTCCTGCCAATACTTTGCCCCGGGCAACCAAAACAATTTGTTTATCGGCAGAAGGTAAAATGCGGAAGGGAACAATTGCATTAAATGAACGTACGAAACGAGAACCTTTAGTTATTTCGATAGAGTCAACCACTACTTCATCATATAACGTTGCTGTTATTAATTGCCCTATAGATCGTATCTCTTTAATTAAAACGGGTGTTTCATCAATTACTAAAGGCTTTGGTGAAAATATTTCTCTTAATGTAGGCAACACATTTATTTTTTGAAGCAACCAAATACTAACAAAAGCAATTGCTGCAACTCCAAATAATGTTCTTAACCTTCGTCTTCTCATGGTATGTCCAACGGTGATTGCTTGCCGGAATAAGAAATATTTATATTTTCATACCCAAGCCTTTTTAAAAAATTACTTACAAATAAAGAAGTGTTGGCTTTTGCCTGTTGTAAAATTCCCAACGAATCTATACTGTTTTTGATTTGTGTTTCTGCCTGTGCAGCAAGTTGATCACGTTCCCCTGCTTTATAAGGATCTCTGAAAAGCCCCACCTCCTGATACTCAACTTTTATCTTTTCTGCCGGAATACTTATGCTTATAACCTTTGGTAGAGGCAGTTGCACTGAAATATTTTTACCATCGATCCTAAAATTGTTTCTGTTTATGCTGCCCATATCTATTCCTGCCTTAATATGCGCTTCACAACTCATTAAAATTTTTCTTTCGCCTGCTTTAAACCATGTTTTGTTATCGTTTGCTTTAATAATTTTAGTAACAGTGTATTCTACCGTGGCAAGGTCACTCATCTCTTTTAAAGAAAAGATGTCAGGTTGCTGCTCATGCTTTCTCTTGCAGCTTGCTGCAATAAGTAATATGAGCAATATGAATCTAAGCATTGTGCAAACTACAAATAAAATTATGCCGTTTCTTTACTTATCTATAGCCATAAAATCGTCTTTGTTTTAAGATCATCTTTGCCTTATGAAGAAATTTGCAGTTATTGTTGCAGGAGGTTCGGGACAACGAATGGGAAGTGATATACCAAAGCAATTTCTTTTATTAAAAGGCAAGCCTTTACTTCAATACACGCTGCAAACATTTTTAAAAACCTATAGCGATCTTCAAATAATCCTGGTTCTTCCTCATGCAGATATCGAGACAGGAGAAGAGATGGTTTGCAAAATGAATATGGAAAAAAGAGTACAAATAACTACAGGCGGAGCAACGCGTTTTCATTCAGTGCAAAATGGGTTGAATGAGATAAGAGAACGATCTATCATTTTTGTACATGATGGTGTCCGCTGCTTAGTAACAGAACAATTGATTGCAGATTGTTATCAGCAGGCGTTAGAAAAAGGAAGCGCCATTCCTGCAGTTACTCCAACTGACTCTCTAAGGGTTGAGCAAGACGGTGATAGCCAAACAATAGATCGTAATAAAGTTCGAATAATTCAAACTCCGCAAACATTCATTTCCGGGATTTTGCTGCCGGCATTTAATCAGCAATATCAGCCATCATTTACAGATGAAGCAACGGTAGTTGAAGCTGCAGGAAATAAAGTTCATTTAATAGATGGCGATTATGATAATTTAAAAATTACCCGCCCTATTGATCTGGTAATAGCAGAAAAAATTCTGGAAGCACAACTTACTTCTTAAACAATCGTAACGGCCAGGATAAATTGTTATACCGGATGCGGTAATAGGGCTGGTTTATTGCGCCGAAGGTTTCGTAAAAGGCTTTTACTCCCGCAAGGTCTGATCCTTCAAAGTCAAGCAAGAGTTTTGATCCTGCGAATTCCTTAATAATTGAGTCTATTAAAAAATGGTTTGCCTGTGCTTTTCTTCCCTCATTAGTTGTTGTGTCCATTAGGTTATATAATCTTCGGCTATCGCCTAGGAGTAAAGCGATAGCCACAGTGTTGTTGTTTGCATCAACTGCTTCTCTGCATACTACTTGATAGAAACTTTTTTTTTCGCATATTTTTTTGAGTGCCTTATAATGCCCGTCTTTAAGGCGGGGCATCCGTTGGCCATAGTATTTTTTATAGAACTCTAATGCTTTGTCAAAATCTGAAAGCGTATTATATTTTAAGCAGGAATTTCTTGACCGTTTAAGATTTTTTTTTAAAACATTATGATAGTTACCTGCGATATCATTATAAGTGCGGGAAAGATCGATAATGAAATTAGTAGCAGGGTTGTTTTTAAGTGAGGATGTAAGCTGGCCAGGCAGAGTGCAATAGTTCCAGTTAACTTCCCAGAAACGAAACTTTTTTTTAAGCAGAATAATTATTTCCTGCCACGGTATGGTTGCACCTTTTTTAAAAAATACGCCGAGCTGTTGTGTAAAGTGAGGTTGATATAAATAACTAATCCCAAATTTTCTCCCTTTGGTTACAGGCAAAACCCAGTTATAATTTTCATCTATAAGGGCATCCCAGCCGGGCGACATTGCATCGAGGTAAGAAGAATGTGAGTAGATCAAACTGTTCTCAGCATGCCGGATACATTCATCCCATTTTATCTTATTAATATCTTCATGCCGGAGATACAGTATAGTGGAAGCAGGCTGCATTTTAAAACGGAATATTACCGAGAAATTTTTTTGCCTGCAGTTGAGATAGATCGATACTAAAAGACACGGTTTTTAAGAAACGGTTTTGGGTTATAGTTGATTTGTAGTAGTCCTTATAAACTTTACTGTATAAAACAGGAATATAAATATTCAGGATGCTCCTGATAAAAGACAATTGAATTCCGGCATCGTAAATAAAGCGGCCCGTAGCAGGATTTTCTTTCCATGCTTCCGAGTAAGTTCCGATATCAGCAAAAATTTTGAAAGGAATTTTAACAGGTAACACTCTAAGCGGATTTACATTGTCAGGTACATCGGTAACCAAATTTATACTTGTTAACCAATCATCAGTTTTACCAACTTTTTCGCCAAGCAGATCAGTATTAACTTTAAAAAAACCATCCCGTTCCATTATCTGCTGGCTCATCCATTTTTGGTATTCGTTACGACCAATAAAATAATCGCTGTAAGTATAATCTTCATTGCCCTTAGGGCCTGTCATGTTTAAAAAATATCTATCGTTCTCAAGCTGGGTACTGAAAGTTGCAGGTTTTAAATATAAAAACTTACCTGCAAAAAAACGTGCTGACATTCCTGATTTTCCGTCTTTATAATTGAAGAAATATTTAGCCGTTAATCCTGCTCTTATAAAGTTCTTTCCCTGGTCAGCAGAGAAAGTAAGATTATAAGGATATAGAATTCTGTCGTCGCTTAAACTAATAGACAAGCGGTTGATAATGTTTTTTTTTGCAACAGTTGTTACCTGATCAAGTGTATCTGTTGGAGTAATGGCAGTTGTAAAATTTAATTCATCTTCAGTTAATAAAAACGTTTTTGCCTGTATGGTGAAACGTTGTGTTACTGTTGGGTCTTTATTATACAAAGTAAGTTTTACCGATGGCACCCATCTTTTTAAGCGAAGAATTAAATTATCGTTATCTTCTGGTGTAAAGTGATTTTGAGAATAGCCGATAAAGCTTGCTGCAGTCTCTATAT
>MWYU01000539.1 GCA_002050375.1 Chitinophagales bacterium 62-2 | reverse complement strand
AAATAAAGCAGTGCGACTTAAGTTACCTGGGAGCAGGCGGCATCAGGCTAAATGGGGGCACCGAAAAAGATCATCCGCTATTGCGTACCGCCTATAACCACGTTACCGATAATACCTTGCATCATTACGGCGAGGTGTTCCCTTCCGGAGTGGGCATGCTGCTAATGAATACAAGTGATAATCTAATATCGCACAACGAAATTCACCACGGATGGTACACCGGCATTTCTGTTGGTTGGGTCTGGGGTTATCGGCGCAGCGTAAGTAACCATAATGTAATAGAATATAATCATATCCACGACATTGGCCAAACAGGTTTGCTTTCAGACATGGGCGGCATTTATACCTTAGGCGTTTCGCCCGGCACCATCATACGTAACAATATAATCCACGACATTAATGCCAATCATTACGGCGGTTGGGGCATGTACCACGACGAGGGCAGCACTCATTTACTTGTTGAAAACAATATTGTGTACAATACGAAGTTTGCTCCTTTCAATATTCACTTTAGTAAGGAAGTAACGGTGCGAAATAACATTTTTGCCCTTGGCAAATTAGAGCAACTCAGCCGAACCCGGATAGAACCGCATAAGAGTGTCTATTTTGAAAACAATATTATTTATTGGCAGGAAGGCGAACTACTGAGTAAAAAATGGCAGGATCAACCTTATAAATTCTATTCATCTGCATTAAAGGAGCCGCAGGAAGTTACGAGTACTTTCGACATGGATTACAACCTTTATTATAATCCGAAGGCACAGGTAGAACAGGTTAAGTTTAACGGCCAAAGTTGGAGCGAGTGGCAACAGCGTGGCAAGGACGTACATTCTGTTTATGCCGATCCGTTGTTTGCAGATGCCGCTGCATTCGATTTTCGGTTAAAGCCTAATTCCCCGGCTCTTACCTTAGGCTTTCAACCAATAGATGCTACCAAAGCAGGTGTACGAAAAATGAAAAATGAATAATGAAAAATGAATAATGAACAATTGAATAATAGTGTTAGGTTTCTTTGATTTAATGATATTGAAAATTGATCTTAGTTCATTCAAAAGTTTGAGAATATGCTCCGTAATTTCCGCCCTTTACTGCTAATCCTTTTTTCTTTTCTGCACTCGCTTTCAGCACAGTCACAAAAGCCAAATGTTGTGTTTATCTTGACCGACGACCAGGGCTATGGTGATTTAGCTTGCCATGGTAACCCTTATATCAAAACCCCCAACTTAGATAAACTGCATTCTGAAAGTGTTCGATTTACAGATTACCATGTAGCTACTACCTGTGCACCTACCCGTGCTGGTTTAATGACAGGTAAAAATTGTAATAAGGTTGGGGTATGGCACACCATTATTGGCAGAGAGCTTTTGAGGAGAGAGGAAGTAACGATGGCGGAAATCTTTAAACAGGCAGGCTACTCTACCGGCATCTTCGGCAAATGGCACTTAGGTGATAATTATCCGTTCAGGCCGCAGGACCGGGGATTTGATGAAGTTTTAATTCATGGCGGCGGTGGTGTTACCCAAACCCCTGATTATTGGAACAATGACTATTTCGATGATACCTATTTTCATAATGGTAAGCCTCAAAAATATTCTGGCTACTGCACTGATGTTTGGTTTTCGGAAGCAACTAAATTTATAAGTAAGCAAAAAAAACCTTTCTTATGTTACATTGCTACCAATGCCCCGCATAGTCCTTACAATGTAAGCGATAAGTACAGTCAGCCTTATAAGAATAATCCTAAAATCACTAATCCCAACTTTTACGGTATGATTACTCACCTCGATGAACAGGTGGGGCAATTGATTTATAAGCTGAAGAAAGAAGGTTTATATGAGAATACTATAATAGTATTTATGACGGATAACGGATCAGCAGGGGGAGTAAAATTTGATAGCAAGGGAGAAGTAGTTTCAGGTTATAATGCCGGCATGAGAGGGATAAAAGGTACCCCTTATGATGGTGGTCACCGGGTTCCTTTCTTCTTACATTGGCCAAAGGCGGGTTATAATCAAGGTAAAAATATTAGTACCCTTACCTCTTACACTGATGTTTTGCCTACTTTAATCGATCTATGTAAAATCAATTATTCCAGGCATATTGCTTTCGATGGCAAAAGCTTGTTGCCTCTGCTGCAAGGAAAGGATAAAAACTGGCCAGACCGCCTATTAATTGCAGATGTGCAACGGGACGAATTTCTGGTAAAATGGAAACAATCGTCGGTTATGACGAAACAATGGCGACTGGTAAATAGAAGTGAACTTTATGACATGGAGCACGATCCCGGTCAGAAAAATAATATTGCCTCTCAGCACACTGATGTAGTTAAAACTTTAGAACAGGCTTACGAGCAATGGTGGCAGGATGTGTCAGTGAGAGCTAATGAATACTCCCGCTTTATCGTTGGTTCGCCCCGCCAAAAAGTAACCATTCTAACTTCCCACGATCTTCATGCTGAAAAAGATTACCCGGCATGGAACCAGGAAATGGTTCGGGCCGGGAATAAAGTGAATGGCTTCCTGGCATTAGAAGCTGCTGAGGCTGGTAAGTACGAAATACAATTAAGAAGATATCCTGTTGAGAGCAACCTTGCATTAGCTGCCATTGCACCAAAAGGAGAGCTGGCGCCCGGAGGACGACCTTACCTTCCTGGAGTGGCGATACCTGTTAAAAAAGTGAAGGTATCTATAGGATCAATTCAATACGAAAAAGAGGTGAAGGCAGATGATACAGCCATTTCTTTTACCCTTCCCCTGCCAAAAGGAAACTTTAATTTAACTACTGTTTTGCAAGACGCCTTAAACCAGGAATGGCCGGCTTATTATGTGTATATAAAAAAACTTTAGAAAGAAATGCACCATTGTTCGACAGAGTATTTCTCCATCGCGCTATTTCAATTGATGAAATCATAGATAATAGCTATGAAAATATTTCTATACACAGTACGATAAGGGATATGATTAAAATAGTAAATGAAAGTAATAAAACGGTTTTTGCCGTTCACGACGATGAAAGCCTTTTTGTGGGTATCCTTGAATTGAACGACATAAAGAAGTTGATTTTGCAAAAAGATATTCCGGAGGCATCGTCTGTTTCCGCTCTTGTAAAACATCCATCAGAAGTATTCTATTTTAAAGACTCGGTAACAAGGCTGATGAAAAAATTTGATGATACCAATAGCTGGCATCTACCTGTTTTAAACGCAGAGAACAAATTTGTCGGCTTCATCTCGAAATCAAAGTTGTTCGCACATTACAGAAAATCTTTTTCAGAAAACAGTGACCTCTACCAGGATTTTTAAACGTATCATTCTCGGGAAGAACATTGTATCATCATTGAACCATTATGCAAATTTATAACCTCATAACGCTCATTATTGTTTTAACCGCCATCTTTGGTTATATCAATTTCCGTTTCATAAAGTTACCTGCTACTATCGGAATTATGCTTATGTCACTGGTAGTGTCACTTTTGGTTATCGCTACAGGTTACATATATCCCGGCTTCTCTATAAAGATTACTGACATAACAAAAACCATTGATTTCAACACAGCTTTAATGAAGGTGATGCTGGCTTTTTTATTGTTTGCAGGAGCAATTCATATTGATGTAAAACGATTAAAAACGCAAAGCGCATCCATCATCACCTTCTCTACATTTGGGGTTATAGTATCTACTTTTATAATAGCGGCTTTACTGTTTGTGGTAACCAAATGGTTCGGTGTACCTATTGATTTTATTTATTGTTTATTGTTTGGTGCATTAATTTCACCTACAGACCCTATTGCTGTTTTAGGCATTTTAAAAAAAGCTAATATACCGCCAACACTCGAAATGAAAATATCAGGTGAGAGCCTGTTTAATGATGGAGTGGCAGTAGTGGTTTTTATTACCATTTATGAAATTATAAAGGTGGGTTATGAGAATGTATCTGCTTTGCAGATAGGATGGCTCTTTTTAAAAGAAGCCGGCGGCGGTCTTATCTTCGGTTTGCTGTTGGGGTATATTGGTTTTTGGGCATTACGCTCCATCGATAATTATGTGATAGAAGTATTGATAACACTGGCAATTGTAATGGGTGGCTATGCATTGGCAGATTACCTGCACATAAGCGGGCCGTTGGCAATGGTAGTAGCCGGTATAGTTACCGGCAACAAAAGTCTTGAACATGGAACAAGTGATGTGACAAGAGATTACATCAACAAATTTTGGGAGATGCTGGATGAAGTATTGAACGCCATTTTATTTTTACTCATTGGTTTTGAAATGTTGATTATTCAATTCAATCAAACCTTGTTTTGGCTCGGTTGTGTAACCATTGTCATTGTTTTATTTGCAAGATTTATTTCCGTTGCCTTGCCCATATCGGTATTGCGGTTTAGTAAAACATTTGAACCGAATGCCATTCCCATTTTAACCTGGGGTGGGTTGCGGGGTGGTATATCTGTAGCCCTCGCTTTGTCATTGCCCAAAAGTTCTTATAGTGAAGTAATCGTTTCCATTACTTACATTGTTGTGCTGTTTTCTATCATAGTGCAGGGATTAACCATTGGCAAATTTGCAAAAAAGCTGGCAAATTAAATTAGTAGTACGAAACTGATGAACATTTGAGAAAATACATTCGGGACATATTAAGTTTAAGAGAGACATCTGATTTTGAAAAGACCAGGTCAACCATCAGTAATGGTGTCACCTTGCGCGGTTATAATTTATGGATATTGCTTTGTTCGTCCATTCTTGCATCTATCGGTTTAGATACAAATTCAGCAGCTATCATTATTGGTGCAATGCTTATATCTCCCTTGATGTCACCTATTTTGGGAGTAGGCTTATCGGTTGCTATTCATGATAAACAACTGCTCATTCGTTCATTAAGAAACCTTGCATTGGCTGTGGTGATAAGTCTTTTTGCATCGGTTCTTTATTTTATATTAACACCATTAGGACAACTCACCAGCGAAGAACAGGCAAGAACATTTCCAACATTACTTGACGTATTGGTAGCACTCTTCGGAGGCATTGCAGGCATCGTATCAATTTCAAGGCACGATCAAACAAATGCTATACCTGGGGTTGCCATTGCAACGGCATTAATGCCGCCGCTTTGCACCGCAGGCTTTGGGTTGGCTACTATGCAATGGAACTACTTTTTGGGAGCATTTTATTTGTTCTTCATCAATGCAGTGTTTATAAGTTTAGCTACATACCTTATCGTTAAGTATCTGCATTTTCCTGAGAAAGAATTTGTAAATAAAAAATTGCAAAGAAGATATTCTTATTGGTTTACCGCAATAAGCATAATAGTATTAGCGCCAAGTGTTTATTTTTTATACACGGTTTATCAAAAAGAAAAAGTAAAAAGAGAAATAAGCGATTTAGTAATCACTCCAATAAAAAAACAGGGAAATGAAATATTAAAGTGGGAAGTGGATGCAAAAGATACTGTTAACTTCATTAAAGTCTATCATTCAGGAAAGCCGTTAAATGACAGTATAAAAAAGGCGATTGACAGCACCTTAGAAAGCCATCATATGGCAAAATATCACTTCCAATCTATGCGGGTAAATATGACCAAAGAAGAGGTGAATGCATTAAGCGCCGATGTGTCAAGACAAATGTTTCAGCAGTTGCAATTACAGAATCTTGATAGGGAAAGCAATTTGCATGAAAACGATACTTTATCCTACCTGCAATTATCTAAAGAAGCAGCAGCAGCATTTCATTTTATAGATACTTTATACAATGGATGGATAACTGTGCCTGGTTCACTTAAAAAAATGGATACTATTCCTGTTGTTTTTTATAAAACGAAAAAAGCAATAACAAAAACGCAGTCGAAACAACTGTACGATTTTCTGGTAATAAGATTGTTAAAAGATACCTTACTATTATCTGAGATAAAAAGGTAATGCAATTAGGTTTGCACAAACAAAGCATCAAATCTTCGAAATGTTAGAAAAGCCTGAGATTGCCCATTCAAGCAACTGCAATTTGCGGTAACGATATCAGTTCATCGTGCCTGTACGTGTCGGCGCTTACTATAATTTACGCGGGGCAATATGCATGGGTATCGTTGCTGATTGTAGCCTTGGTCTTATTCTTATTCAGAAAAATTTATGGCGAAGTTGTTGGCGCTTTACCGTTAAATGGCGGCGCTTATAATGTGCTGTTAAACACTACCTCAAAGCGCATGGCATCTTTTGCAGCGTGTCTTACCATTCTCTCTTACATGGCTACCGCGGTTATTTCTGCATACGAAGCAATGTTTTACCTGCATGATATAATTAATGGATTGCCCTTAATGATTTCCACGGCAATTTTGCTCGCCATATTTATGGCGCTTTCAATTATGGCATTGGCGAATCAGCAAAAGTTGCGGTAATTATTTTTATTATTCATCTTACATCGCTGTTGCTGCTCGTGCTTATCTGCTGCTGGTTCCTGTTAAATAATGGCCTAAGTATTTTTAATATCAACTGGCATCTTCCCGTTAAATCAGGAAGTTTAGTTACTGCACTTTTCCTTGGTTTTTCTGCTGCAATGCTCGGCATTTCAGGTTTTGAAAGCTCGGCTAACTTTGTTGAAGAACAGCAACCGGGTGTTTTTCCTAAAACCTTAGAAACATGTGGGCGGTAGTGAGCTTTTTTAATCCGTTATAGCATTGCTCGCCATTTGCATAGTTCCCCTTACCATTATAAAGTCGCATGAAGAATCATTGCTTTCTTTTATGGGTAAAACAACAGGCGGTGCATGGCTGGGTTATCTTATCTCAGTGGATGCAGTGCTTGTGTTGAGCGGCGCTGTGCTTACTTCTTATGTTGGCGTTACCGGGCTTGCAAAACGAATTACGCTCGATCGTATTTTTCCCAACTACTTTCTTAAAGAAAATAAGAGATGCGTAAACTACCGCATAATCATCGGGTTCTTTATATTGTGCATTTCGGTGTTGCTGGTTACAAAGGGAAACCTGGCAGATGTTTATACATTTTCTTTCCTATCCGTGATGGCATTATTTGGTATTGGCAATTTATTTCTAAAAGCTAAAAGGCGAAAGCTTCCACGCCCTGAAAAAAGCGACTATTATATCTGTACTGCTGGCTATAGGTTTTGTGGATAATGCTTAACAGGACGCTGGTAATTAAATGGATCATATACCTTATCGAATATCTATATCGTCCTCTTAGAAAATTTGTCATCAGCAGCAGTAGAAATCTTCATAATTTGCTAAGAAAAATTAATTCACAGGAACTCGTATTTTTTACAAAGGGTGATAATGTTGCCATACTAAACCGGGTTATGATATATGTGGAAGAAAATGAAACAACGAAAAGGTTGAAAATTGTACATGTTTGCGACAGTAATGAAACAGATAATGAAGCCCGCATAAAAGACATTGAAGTATTTAGACAGGGCATATCCCGATATACATATTGAGTTTGTAGAAGTTGAAGGGACATTCGGGCCGGAAATAAATTTCCCTATCGCGTTTCTGAACTTGGAGGTGTTAGGCTAATAATGTAGAGGGCAAATAAACAACTTATTATATACTTCGGTGTTATAATGAGTACAGTATAATTCTCTAAATTTAAAATTCGCAATGGATATAAATAAGGCTTACCAGATTATTGCTAACAAGCTATTGTTGTGGTTAAAAGAACTTATAAGACTGTTACCTAATATTGCGTTAGCCACACTGGTATTGGTGCTTGGATTTTTTATTGCCAAATGGTTAAAAAAAATTGCGTGTAAAATTTTCACGAGGTTTATTCATAATGATACACTGAATAATCTCTTTTCTTCTTTGGTGTACATTTTTGTGTTAGGGGTTACCATTTTTGTAGCACTCAGCATCCTTAATCTTGATAAGGCAGTTACTTCTATTTTGGCTGGCGCCGGCATTCTTGGTTTGGCTTTGGCATTCGCTTTTCAGGATATTGCTTCCAACTTTATGTCCGGTATTTTTCTGTCTATCCGCAGACCATTGCATACCGGGGATATTGTACAGATAAAAAATTACATGGGAAAAATTACACAAATTAATTTACGCGATACGGTACTTAGAACCTTTCAGGGACAGATGGTTATTATACCCAACAAAGAAGTACTGCAAAATCCCATCGAAAATTATTCTCTCTTAGGTAAAAGAAGGATGGACTTAACTGTAGGCGTTTCGTACGGTGATGATCTGCAAAAAGTAAAAAACGTTACCCTTAAGGCATTAGAAGGAATCGAGGGACTTACTAAAGACGATGAAATCACTTTTTTTTACAAGGAGTTTGGCGACAGCTCTATAAATTTTGACGTACGGCTATGGGTACACACTGCCGAACAACCCGAATATTTGCAGGTAAGAAGCGAAGCAGTAATGCGCATAAAACAAGCATACGACGAAAATAATATTACCATTCCTTTCCCAATAAGAACGTTGGATTTTGGCATAAAAGGCGGCCTACCCTTGAAAGAAATAACAATAAATACGAGTGCTGCTAAAGCTTAGATTAATTAATTCGGTTGAATAATGAAACAACAGTTAACACACGAACGAAATAAGCTTCTTACCTCAATAGAAAAGTTTTTAGAAGGTCCAATGATTTTTTTAGGCTTTGTATGGCTTGTGTTATTGGTTATAGAATTAGTATGGGGACTGAGTAAGCCACTTGAATATACAAGCCTTACTATCTGGATTATTGTATAATAGACTTTCTAATCAAGTTTATTTTAGCTCCAACTAAAGTTATTTTTTTGAAGAGAAACTGGTTGACTGCTGTTTCACTTCTTATTCCTGCCTTAAGGGTCTTTCGCATTTTCAGATTTATTCGTTTGTTACGTGGATTAAAAGGCATCAGGCTTGTACGCATCGTTTCTTCTTTAAACAGGAGCATGAACAGTCTTGGCGCAACTATGAAAAGAAGAGGCTTTGGTTACGTTATGGCAATTATCGTTACCGTAACATTTGCCGGCGCTGCAGGTATGTATGCACTTGAAAAGCCAAACCCCGGTTTTGATACCTATGGAATGGCGTTATGGTGGACAGCTATGCGGGTAATAACTGCAGGCAACGAATTTAATCCTTCCACTCCCGAAGGCAGGGGACTTGCTTTTATTATTGCTATATTCGGCTATACTATTTTTGGCTATGTTACTGCCACTTTTGCCACCTTCTTTATTGGTCGCGATGCGGAAGAAAAAGATGCACCTGTAGCGGGCTCAAAGGATATTGAAGAATTAAAGAAAACCATTCAAACTTTGTCAAAAGATATCCAGGAATTAAGAGCAGGTCTAAAATAATTATAAGCATTCGCCGGGATTATCGCGTTTCTGAACTCGGCGTTGTCGGGGTTAATAATGTAAATGGCAGGCAAAGAACCTATATTGTTAGAAGAGCTATAAAGGCAATAACAATATACTTACTGCCCTAATGATAGTTGGGCATAATAGGGGAAGTGGTCTGAGCCAAATGCAGGTAAGCGTTCTACATCAATTACTTTAAACGCAGCATCAACAAAAATGTAATCAAGCGGCCAGCGCATGATAAAGGATGTTGCATCGAAAGTGTTATAAAAACCTCTTCCATGACGAATGTCTTTTAATCCGCTGATTTGTTGAAATACTTTGATGTTGTGTGACCATCCTACATCATTAAAATCTCCCGCAACCAACACAGGTAATTTATTACCGGCAATAATACGGGCAGCTTTCGGCAAAGCCACTTCTTCTGTACCAGCATTATCGGGATGTTTGCTTGGCGCCGGCGCCACCGGGTGTATAGTAAATAACTGGAATTTGGCGCTATCCTGCAGCGTAACTATTGAATGAAATGAAGGGA
>MWYU01000147.1 GCA_002050375.1 Chitinophagales bacterium 62-2 | reverse complement strand
ATAATAACCCATCAATGAAAAACATAATAGTACTTCTCATCATATTAGTAACCCTTACTGCAAAATCATTTGCTCAACCTATTAGAGCTATACGCCAGATTAAAGTGGGTAATACATATAGAGAAACTGCCCAATTTAAGGAAGCAGAACTCGCATTACTATCTGGCTTAAATTCAATACGGCAACAAAAAGATAAATATTGGGAGGCCGTTGCCTGCGAAAACCTGGGATTACTTTATAGAGACATGGAGGATAGTCTCCGGGCAATCCGTTTTTTCGATAGTGCTACTTACATCTATGAACGTCTCGGCCTAACCGGGAGTAAAACTGCAATGCTACAATTAGCCCAAGGAATAAGAAAAACAGGTGAGCAGTTTGCAGGTATAGATATTGGATCTACAGGCGTCAAACTAAGCATAATTCAAGTTAATTTAGGAAGAGAAGGTCGATACATTTATAATATAATAAAGGACAGTGCAATTAATGCAAACTTTGCCGATTTAAATTCAAGTTCCTTTGAAGCAGCTAAGAACGCTATAATTAGCCTTCTAACTGTCATAAAACAAAAAAACATACCTCCCAGTCATATTTTTATTGCGTTCAGCAGCGGAGTTTTACAAGAAGCAATAAATAGAAAAGTAAGTACAGATAGCATATCAAATATTTTCGGACAGGTTGCACAAAGTGTTATTTCCGACTTTAAAACACGGATCAATTTTTTAAATCCGGATTTGGAAGCGAAATACGTCAATATTGGTGTTGTTCTTCCAAAATATAAAGAAAGGAGCGTTAGTATTGATATTGGGGGTGGTAACACGAAAGGTGGTTACTATAACAATACAGGCAACTTCGAGTCCTTCTCATTACCTTTTGGTTCCCGCTTTCTAACTATGACACCTCAAGATACTACCCTTCCGGAAAAATTGAGATCAGAACTAACAATGTTTAATCAGAGGCCAGGCATTCAAAATAAAAGGGAAGTGTTTTTTTTGGGAGGAATTGTGTGGGCAATGATCAACCTGTTATATCCCGAAAAATCCCTCTCCGATTATGTTGAATTTACTTATTTCGACGTAATGAATTTTAAAAGGCTTGCATCAGCAGACTACTTAAATTTAATTAGTTATGCAACAGAAAAAGTAAATAAGATTACTGACATAGAAACTGCAGGCACAGCACAAAGAAATTTAATAGCTACTCAAAATACTTTTACTGCTGAAAATCTGCGTCGTGGTGCTATCCTATTGGCCGGCATTGTGAACGAACTTCATATACCTACTCTAAAAAAACGCTATTACTTTTTAAGTAAAGGAAGTCACATAGCATGGGTAACAGGATATATTGTTTCAAATATTTCTGAAAAATACAAGAATGCAAAAGAATAAACCAGCTACCACATTCACTGCTTGAAACCTTCTTAATTCTTGCAAATGCTTATTCTTCATCAGTAAACATTTTTATTGCTTGTTATCAGATGCAAAACAGTAAGAAAAACTATTTTTACATCCAACCAAAAACTCCAATTTTCTGAGTACCACAAATCGGCCTCAACTCGCCTTATAATTTGCTCATCTTCAACTATTTCTCCTCTGTATCCCTGTATTTGTGCCCATCCTGTTATACCAGGTTTTAATAAATGCCGTGTCATATACTCATTTACTATTTTCGAATAATCTGAAGTATGCTTAACCATATGCGGTCTGGGACCTACAATACTCATATCGCCCATCAATACATTAATAAATTGAGGAAATTCATCTAAACTTGTCCTCCTTATAATTTTGCCAATAAATGTTATTCTTTTATCATTCCTTGTTGCCTGATGTATATCTGAACTTTTATTTTTTTTCATACTTCTAAACTTCAGGCAATTGAAGTTTTTATTATTTCTTCCTGTTCTTGCCTGTTTAAAAAAAATGGCACCTGGAGATTCTAAAAAGATTAATATGCCTAAAAGAGGAATAAGCCACGAAAGGATAAATACGACTACAAATAAACTTATAACAAAGTCAAAAGCCCTCTTTCTAAAACTATTACCAAAGTCTTCAAGAGGCTCTTTTTTAAAGGAGAGTATGGGCATATCGCCTAAATAATTAACAAAAACCGGCTTTTGTGTAAAGCTGGTAAGATCAGGGACGATTTTAAAACGTATGCATTCCGTTTCTGCTTTTTTCATCAAATCGTAAATACCAAAATTTTGCTGGGGTGTAATAGTAGAAAAGATTTCATGTACATCCAGTTGTTTAGACATTTCCACTGCATTATCAATTTGTGATACAATAGGATAATGGGATAATTCTGTGATGTTCTTAAAATCTTCGGCAAAACCAATAATATGGGTATTAATGCCCTCTTCTTCCAGGTTTAAAGCCAACTTTTTTGCTATATTGTTATAACCTAAAATAAGTATTCTCTTTGTAAGTTGACCGCTGCCTTTGAAATAGGTTTGAATGCATAAATAAAAAAAACGATTAATTAATAGACCTGCACCAAAAGTTATAATGATAACGATAATTAGAGACCTGGACAGTTCGATTTCCTTAGATAAAAAGTAATATATTACTATTGACATCACCCACAACATATAAACCCGCAAGGTTTGTCGGCAAAGTGATTCAAAAGAGAGGATATTCTTTTCCAAATAAATTCCCCCCAAACTAACAGTTAAGGCCCAGCTAATATTTATAACTACCCAAAATTGAAAATAAGAACTTTGAAAGCCTTGAGGTATTCTGTCTTTAAAAAAAAGTTGTACTAATAAAAAAGATATATTTAAGATACACACATCCAGACCGGCAATTAGTAGTGTCATAAAATGACTTAAACGCTTATACATTGAACATGTCTTTTAAAGTGTGTTTTAAAAAGTATCTTGAGTTCGGTCTTTTATAAAAATGCAAAAACTGTATTTACGAATGCACATCTTTTCGTTTAGGGAATGGCCGAGAAAAGCTGACCACTTGGCTACGACAAAATTTTGATACTAAATAATTCCTTAAATTTCATTACTCAAAATTTCAGTATCTGAAACTAGTTTTTTGATAAACAAGAGAAGTATTTAAAATTTCAACATTAGTTTTTTGGCCTTCTGCTATTAGCATATAGCCCAAAGATGGAAGAGTAGCTTTCATCTTATTTTCTACAGATATATTATTACTCTGCTCATTCATAACAGGTTCGTTGGTAATCTGTACGCTGCCACCTATATCAACCGGAGTTCTTTCTAATTTCACATTTCTATATTCCTTTAAGAAAAGCTTGATTGTTTCAATCTCCTTATCTGCTATAACCGCAGGCGTGCCAAGCCAATAGATGAAATTGATCACTCCATCTATTTTTTTTACTTTAGTCAATTCTGAATCCTCTATTTGCACAAATACAAAAGAAGTAAATAAGGGATCGAAGACAATCTTCTTCTGGTCTGCCCTTTGCCTAACAATACAGTTAAGCGGGCAATATCTTTCAATCTTCTTTCTCCTTAACAAATCTGCTACTTTTTTCTCGCATTGCGGCTTTGTGTACACTGCATACCAATTCTTCTTCATTCTGTGTCTTTTTTAAATAATAATATATGCAATTTATCATATTGGAAAAGTGGTTTTTGAATCATATTGGAAAAGTGGTTTTTGAAGGATATGGCTGCGCCCAAGTCAGTTACAGCTAGTGTAATAAGTGGATATTGAAATAAGTAAAAACCCGTATTATAGCCTTAGTTTAAAAACTTTTTGTCCTTCCTGGTTTGGTCATAACCGTACACGTAGTCATAACCGTAGCCATAATTACTTTTTACAAAACCTCTATCTTTAACACCGTTAAATATTATAGCGGGGTTTGTTAATTGGTTTATTTTATTATTCCGGTCAATTCTTTCAATAAGCATTTTTGGTGTATACTGATGCCGTACTATGTATAAAGTAGCATCGCAACAACCAGATAAAATATGCGCATCAGATACCGACACAACAGGAGCTGTATCAATTATAACGACGTCAAAATTACTTTCCATGTAAGAAATAATATCGTTTATTCTACCGTTTTCTAAAAGCTCCGAAGGATTTGGTTGCAAAGGACCAGATGCAACGAAATACAAATTTCCGAACTCAGATGAAGAATTAATTATTTCGACAGGTTCTTTATCTCCTATTAGATAATTACTAATACCAAACTCATGGTTTGTTTTTAAAATCTTTTGCAAAGAAGGATTATGTAAATCCAAATCGATAAGAGCTACTTTTTTACCTGTAAGTGAAAGGCTAACCGCCAAGTTTGCAGCTATAAAACTTTTACCTTCACCCGGAATACTTGATGTTACTAAAATCTTTTTGGTTTTAGGACCAATACCTAAGTAAGGTAAAGATGTTCTTATCTTTCTAAATTCCTGAGCTATAAACGTTCTTTTACCTGCTTCTATTTCGTTAGAGGAACCTGTTTTTGTGTATGCTATTTCTCCGAGTACAGGAATGGATGTAAGCTGCTCAATTTCACGTCTGTAAAGGACTTTTCTATTTAGAGCTTCCCTTGCACCTATCCATCCTATTGGCAGAATTAAACTTGCAAAAATAGATGCGAGATAAATAATTTTAGAATTAGGGCTAACCGGACCGGGAGAGGATTGTGCTTTATCTACAACTCGGCTATCAGATACGGTAGATGCATACGAAAGTGCGCTTTCTTCTCTTTTTTGTAATAGAAAAGAATAAATTGCACTTTTAATAGTTTGTTCACGGCTTATTTCTAATAGTTGTCTTTCTTTTTGAGGAATTGATTGCAAAACTGAATTATACGTATTGTTAGTAGCATATAAACTTTTTTTGCTTGCTTCAAGGTTTCTTCGCTGGCTTTGTAAATTATTTAAAATATCGGGCTTAAGTTTATTGATCTGATCAGTTACCGATACTAATAGTGGGTTATTTTCAGCTACTGTCTTTTTAAGCTTTTCATATTCAAGCTGGGATGTATATAAGTTAGTCATCAGTCTTGACAGAGAAGGGTCACTAACTCCTAAGGCTGAAGGAAGAATGCCGCTATTATTATCGTTCGATAAAATGTGTTTTTCTGCCTGGTCTAGTCCCCCCAATTGCATATTTATCTCGCTTACAGTTTGATCGTTGGAACTTACATTCTTTAAAAAAAGCTCTCCTTGTGTACTTATATCTACCGCGCCACTTGCAGCTTTATATTTTTGAACCTTTCTTTCGATTGCCTCAAGCTCCCGGGAAACGATATTTAAACGGTCTGTAACAAAAGCCAAAGTGTTTTTTGCAAGGTTGTTTTTTTCATTTATCGAGGTATTACTATAAGTAGTCAGCAATTCATTCAACACATCCTCCGCCCGCTGAGGAACCTCATCCCTATAACTCAAATTTATTACGCTTGATAATTTATTAGCTGCAGCTACTTTAAGATTGCCGGATATCCCGAGAGCAACTCTTTTTATCGGGATAATAGAAAAATAATATGGCCTGGCGGCGGCAGGAGTTTGGTATTTTGTATTAACTATAAATTTTAAGGTACCATAAGGTGTATTAATCCATTCATTTAAAGCACAATTAAACTTATTATCCAACAATACAGTATTTTTTTTATTATCGTACTGCAGGTAAATCTTTTTAAATCCATGCACCTCATCAGGATGAATAGCTTCAACTAAAACAGGAGAAGTAATATATGCAGCAGTGGGTCTAAACTTAGTTTCCTGGTATACAGGGGCATACAAACGTAACTTTCTAACCACATTATCAATTAACGTTCGTGATTGCAGTACCTCTACTTCATTCTCTATTATTTTTTTTGTGCTTACTAAATTCAGTGATTCCATCATTTTTGAATCGTCGGAACCTTTTCTTTCATCCTTAATAATCATTGTAGCTGTTGCTTCGTATTTAGGAGTAGAAAAAAGCAGATATACATAAGCTCCTCCCATAAACAAAACTAAAAAAACGACAAATACGGGCCAGTATGGCAAATAAGTAAGTAAAAGCTTGCTTATGAAGTTTTCCTCATTTTGCTCGAGACTATCATTTTGTGTTGATTGCATATAAAAAGGTTCAGACGTGTTATTAATACTTACGTTTAAAACAGTTATTTTACGTTTTTTGTCTTGTTCATATAGTCCTAATTAAGGGTTACTAGATAAATAAGTGTAACTATAATTGATAATCCGCTTAAAAAGGTTGGTATAAGCATTTGAGTTCGACTGGCAGAAGCAACTTTTGCTTTGTTTGGCTCAACATATACTACATCATTTGGCTTTAAATAGTAATAAGGGGATAATAAAAAATTGCTTGCACCAAGATTTATACGCCTTATTCTCCTCTTGCCCTCCTCCTCTCTTATAAGCAATACATTATCTCTTTTACCATAAATCGTTAAATCACCAGCTAACCCAAGCGCTTTAACTAGCGAAATTCTCTCACTTGGTACAGTGATTACTGTAGGATGAGCGACCTCACCAATAACTGTTACTTCGTAATTGAGGTGACGTATATTGACTATCGGATCCAGCAAAAGTTTCTTTTCAAGTATCGAATTTGTTAGATTATCCTTTAATTGTTTTTTTGTTAGACCGGCTGCTCTTACATTTCCAAGAATTGGCAGTTGGATATATCCGTCAATATTTACAAGGTAACCACCAGCTGCAGAGGCAGTACTGCCGGTAGCAGTAGTGGAGTTAATACTAAAATTATTGGTGGTATTAAATATAGAAGAAGCTTCCGCGCTAAGACTGGTTATGAATATGCTTAAGATATCATTTCTCTGAATAAGCATTTCCGGACTTTCATTACTGGTTGCAAGTGTTGTATCCGTAGCGTTATAGAAATAGGCTACGTTTCTCGTACTTGTGCATGAGCCACTCAGCAATACCAGGATACACAATACATAAGGAATTATCAATAAATAATTTCTTTTCATAAGATGGATTTACAGTTATTTTTACATAGTCGTAAAAAATACTTTTATCGTTCGGAATACTTTAGAGAAGAGATAGCGGGCAATAAATTCGTTATGCTAAAGCTCCGGAATTTTATAGAAGTGGATTAGAGGAATAATAGTGGGGTAGAACGTAAATTTGAACATACTATCCGTTCATTCTACTACCTCCGGCAGTGTTTTTACTGTTTTCTGATTAGCATGTAAATATGATACAAATTTTTGTAACAAGCATTATTTTTTTTCCTATTTGTAAAAAAAAAATATAGTCGAAGAAAGTAAGCCAATAAAGGTTGTCTGGCTTTAGTTGCGGTGGCAGTTAAAATTGGCTATAACAGGATAATTTAAAAGGGGTATAGTGCAAACATTATTGCTTTTTGCATCGCCTGCTTTTGGTAATCTGACTATTGTAAAAGAGAAATAAAAAGGGTTGGAATTTTTTCAAATCTCAACCTTTTAATCTGCAAAACCTTTCGAAGAGTCTAACAACTATAATCTCATTTGGTATGAGTACGCGATGGCAATTTCCTAAGGAAAATTATTACTAGTTAAAAAAATATTTCCCCCTTTAATTACGAGGCCGGAAACTGACCTGTACTTTAAGAACTGCTGGCTCGTGACTGAGAAGAACCCTATGTATTGTTATACAACTTCTGCCAAGCTTGTATTTGATACTTTCTGTTCGATCCATTCATAGGTTTCTGTCATGCCCTCAATTAATGGCTTTGATACTTCCCATCCAAGTTTCTCTCTAAATAATCTGTTATCAGAGTTTCTTCCACGTACTCCTGTAGGACATTTAAAACCATACGTTTTGAAAAACTCCTCCCCATGAATGTTCTTTATAGTTATATTTTTTCCCGATATCTTAATTGCCATTTCAGCCAATTGATTAATGGTAACCATTTCCTCCGAACCTATATTTACCGGCCCTGCAAATTTTGATTGCATTAAACTTAAGACTGCATTTACACACTCATCAATATATAAAAAAGAACGTGTTTGCTGACCATCGCCCCATACCTCAAATTCACCGCCATTGGGTGTTTCAGCAGCCTTCCTTAGCATCGCTGCGGGAGCCTTTTCTTTACCACCTTTCCATGTACCTTTCGGGCCAAAAATATTGTGAAATCTTGCGATCTTAACATCTAACTTATAGTTCCGATTAAAAGCCATATATAATCTTTCGCTGAAAAGCTTTTCCCATCCATATTCGGAATCAGGGTTTGCAGGATAGGCAGAACTTTCCTCACAATTTGGATTATTCGGGTCCAACTGATTGTTTTCAGGATACATACACGCCGAAGAAGAATAGAAGACTTTTTTAATGCCTTTTGCAACAGCTTCCTTTGCTACATTTAAATTAATTAAAGCCGAATTATGCATAACATTAGCATCATTCTGACCAGTAAAGATATATCCCGCACCGCCCATGTCTGCTGCTAACTGATAGACTTCTTCATAACCCTCCCCTATAACTAATGCAACTGTTTTTGGATCTGTCAAATCTCCAAGTATAAACTCATTACATATTTCTTCGTGATTAAAATATTCATGATTTTTTATGTCACAAACTCTAACATAATTACCATCTTCTTTTAATCTTTTAGCGAGATGTCCACCTATAAATCCACCACCACCTAATACAATAACTTTTTTCATTTTTTAAGTAATTTTTTAATGCGAGCTATAGTTTCAAATTACACCAACTTAAACTACTCCAAAGGGGCCAAGGTTTAATGGGTAATTGAATTCCCTTCACTAATATTTTAAATTGCTTTACAGATTGCACTGTAAAGGCGTAAAATGTAAAAATAGATAACTAAAATTATTAGACCAAAACAGAGTTATAAAAATAAAACACTTTAAAAACATTTGCGCAAGGTTGGCCAGAGGAACAGCTCTGGCAGAAGATATGAAATTTCAGTTACTCGTGTATAACCCTCATTGGTTATTGTAAAACTACTACAAACAGTTGCATGTCACCTTTGAAGTTCAATAAGCGGTTAATTATTTTTCAGTAGCTTCTACGAGTACAGTTACAGATGTACTTCGTCAATCAACTATTAATGTTTGTTTTAAAAACCTTGTTATGAATTTGGGTGTTGAGAGTAACCCCAGTATTTTATCATTGCATGAAACATGTCTTTAAGTTCATCAATACTGTTTGGTTTTACGAAATAGCCTTGTACATTTAAGCTATACGCCTTGTTTATAGTACGTGGGGCTTCAGAAGTGGAGAAGAATAAGAATGGTATACACTCTAATCGCCATTTTTCATTATCATAAAGTTCTTGTTTAAGTTCAAGTCCACTTATGTTGTTCATATTAATATCGCAGAGTATGAAAAAGAAAGATTTCTTATCCATCGTGTTGATAAAGTCCAAAAACTCTAATCCGTCTCTAAAAACAATTATTTCATTTTCAACTTCTAATTCACCGAAGGCTTGCTTAAACATTTCCACATCATCAGCGTCGTCATCAATAATGACTATCGGGTTGTTATTCATTGTAAGAATATTAAGATTTACGTAGCTATTAAAACATGCACTTATTGAAAGCAAATCTACCTTGTTTAATTTCTTTGCCCTTTTGTTAGATAGTTACTTTTATTATAAACTAACAAAGCGCTATTGAAAATACTAAGGAAATTTTTCTTGGTACGACTTTCTATAGATCTTTTCTTAGTAAGCACAAAAAAAGGTGGTGTTTTGCAACACCACCTTTTAATAAAACCTATCGTTGATCTCTTAATACTGTGTTTTAATCACCTTAATTTGTCTCATTGCTTTACCCTGTATGATCTGTACAAAGTAAGTACCCGGCCTATAAGCACCACCTAATTGAATAGTCTGTCCCGGTGTCAGGTTGCTTCTCATTTCAACCACCTTACCCATCTCATGTATCACTCTTACAG
>MWYU01000605.1 GCA_002050375.1 Chitinophagales bacterium 62-2 | reverse complement strand
CGTAAAACTATAAAGATTGTATCGCCATACGATTTGAGCTTAGGACGTTGATGTGCATTGTGAGCGTCTTCAATAGCAAGATCGTGCAGTCCAAATTCTTCCTGCATTTGTTTAAGTAATTCTTCATCAGGCTCGTGCAGCCCCACCCAAACAAATTTATCTTTTTGCTTTAATACCTCGCTAATCCTGCTGATTTCAATGTTTCCCACCCTATTACCATCACAATAAGCAACGCAGTTTACAATACCTTCCATAATGGCAACCTATATGCTATTTGTGCATTAGAGTTGAAATTAAATGTATTGAATTTTGATAAGTTAGATTCTAAAAAACAACCATTACGAATTTCCTCAACTGTGAAGTATGGCATCAGCGACATGTAGTAGGGATGATAGTGTTGTGTGCTTTAACCAGAATCTGCAAAGGAATACTGTAGCTTTTTTTCCAAACACTAATTCTGTTTAATCAATCAACCTTAGTTTGATGCTTTCCCCAAACACTTATACAAGTATTAAAATGGCATGCTTTTTTGATACTATGTTAGAACAACATTTAGCAGTATGCCAGGAGTAGAAACGATTGTAAAGGAATATGAGCATTTTATTGAGACGAAAAGTTTTGCATGTATAGCAGCAAAAGCCGCACTTGCAAGGCAACAGGTAAAATGCATGGTTGTTCCTCATATGGCTTGCCCTTCAGATAATCATGCAATTATTGATTTTCTCTATTCCTTTATTGATAACTATCGCAGTTCAGAAGAACTCTATCATAGTGCTGCGATTATATTTCAACAACCTTCATCCCTAAATGAAGCATTGTTTGAGGATCTTTTATGGCAAAAACTTCAGTCTTTGTCTGATATAGACTCGCAGCATTTTGGTTACGACAAAAGAGTTGATATGAACCCATCCGCACCTGAATTTAGTTTTAGTTTAAAAGAAGAAGCCTTCTTTATTATAGGACTTCATCCTGCAAGCAGCAGGCCTGCAAGGCAATTTAAATATCCTGCGTTGGTATTTAATCCTCATTTGCAATTTGAGCAATTAAGAGAAACAAACAAATATCAAAGTATAAAATATGCCGTGCGTAAACGCGATATTGCATATTCAGGGTCCGTTAATCCTATGCTCACAGATTTTGGTGAAGCATCAGAAGTTTATCAATATAGCGGGCGAAAATACGATGAACAATGGCAGTGCCCTTTAAAAATAAAGCATGAACAAGTTTAAAATAATTCCTCCACGAAGTGGGATTGCTTTTATATTAAAAAAAAACCAGCGGTTAAAAATAGTAGATATAGAAGGGGAACAGGTTTCTGATTTTATCTGCTATAATCTTCACGATAAGTTAGAGTACCTATCAAGCGGCAGAACAATAGATTATGCCGAAACGATCTATCTCACTAAAGGACATGATTTTTATTCAAACCGCAGCAACATCATGTTTAACATGGTTGAGGATACTGTTGGCAAACATGATTTTTTACTTACGCCCTGCAGCGCTGAGATGTTTAAGATAATTTATGGCGATACTGAACCCCACCGCGGCTGCTTTGGTAACCTTAAAGCAGCACTACAGGAATATGATATTGAACCGGACAATATCCCCACGTGCTTTAATATTTTTATGAATGTACCTGTTGATGGACAAACAGGAAAAGTATCTGTATTACCACCCTTAAGCAAAGCAGGTGATTTTGTGGTGCTGCAAGCCACCATGGACCTGATAGTGGGTATGACATCGTGCTCAGCAGGAATGTCTAACAATTTTTCCTACAAGCCTATAGGATACGAGGTACAAGGATAGGTGTGCTATTAAAATAAATATGCCCACGAGTTTCCATTCTTACTTTTTTGTTACTTTTTAATATGATGATGTATAACTATAAATGTACCTGCTTACCCATTATCTCCGCGCACTGGTTTTAATAATTTTCTGTGAAAGAAAAGTCGCAATTAAAAAGAATAAGACGGTTTAATTACGAGGTTAGGTAATAAATCTTTCAGGCATAATATTTAAGCGTTTCTTCAAAACTTAATTGTATGAAAAAGTCGTCGACCACCAAGAAAACTGCAGCTAACCCGAAAGAAGCCTTGCCGGGTCAGCCCATGTCAACCCCTGTCGTAACAACTTCGGGGCTGCTTGAACTATTTACCGATGGAATTAAAAATATGTATTGGGCAGAAAATCACCTGGTAGTTGCTCTGCCTAAAATGGTTAATGCCGCCGGTTCTGCAGATCTGCAAAGTGCATTTGCAGATCACCTTGAGGTTACAAAAACACATGCCACCCGCCTGGAAAATGTTTTTGAATTATTAGGTGAAAAAATACAGGCAAAAAAATGCGATGCTCTTGAAGGGTTGGCTATGGATGGAGAGCACATTATTGAAAATACCGATACAGGCTCGGAGGCGCGGGATACCGGATTAATTATGGCTGGATTAAAAACAGAAAATTTTGAAATCACCAGTTACAACGGTCTTATACAATTAGCCGGCAAACTAGGCAAAGAGGATATCGCAGAAATCCTGCGACAAAATCTTGCCGATGAAATAGAGGCCGATCAACTGTTGACATCGTTAAGTGAAAATTAAAAACTCAAAAGACAGCAGTTGTAAAGACGAAACCCAATACTCAATATTTTAACTACTAAAACTTTCTCCATGCCTAATAAAAAAGCCGGTACCGAACCGGCAGATAATGAAAAGATAAAAGACCTCTCTATTAATACCGAGACTGCCGATGGACAGTTTATGACCACTAACCATGGCGTTCGTATTAACGACGACCAAAACTCTTTAAAGGCCGGGCCACGCGGCGCTACCCTGCTCGAGGATTTTATTTTCCGTGAAAAAATGACCCACTTCGATCATGAACGTATTCCTGAACGAATAGTGCATGCCCGGGGATCGGCAGCTCATGGTGTATTTAAATTGTTCAAGCCATTAGGCGAGTTTACAAAAGCGGGTTTTTTAAACGATACCGAAATTGAAACCCCCGTGTTTGTTCGTTTTTCAACCGTAGCAGGCTCACGTGGCTCCAGCGACCTTGCAAGAGATGTGAGGGGTTTTGCGGTGAAATTTTATACACAGGAAGGCAACTTTGATTTGGTGGGCAATAATATGCCGGTATTTTTTATACAGGATTCCATCAAGTTTCCCGATGTGATACATGCCGTGAAACCCGAGCCACATAACGAGATTCCGCAGGCTGCATCAGCACACGATACCTTCTGGGATTTTGTGTCGCAGAATACTGAATCTACCCACATGATTATGTGGGCGATGAGCGACCGTGCCCTGCCAAGAAGCTTTAGGATGATGGAAGGATTTGGCGTGCATACTTTCCGTTTGGTAAACGCAGAAGGGGTTGCATGTTTTGTAAAATTTCACTGGAAGCCATTGCTCGGCGTTCACTCGGTAGCATGGGATGAGGCGCAAAATATATCAGGCAAAGACGCTGACTTTCACCGAAGGGATTTATACGATGCCATTGAGAACGGCGATTTTCCTGAATGGGAATTTGGAGTACAAATTGTGCCGGAAGAAGATGAGCACAAATATGAGTTCGACCTGCTCGATCCTACTAAACTCATACCCGAAGAGTTGGTACCTGTAATGCGCATTGGCAAAATGACGCTGAACCGTAATCCTGATAATTTCTTTGCCGAAACCGAACAGGTGGCATTTCATATTGGCCACATTGTACCGGGAATAGATTTTACCAACGACCCGCTTTTGCAAGGGCGTTTGTTCTCTTATACAGATACACAATTGTCTCGCCTTGGCGGACCTAACTTTCACGAAATACCTATTAACCGCCCCATAGCGCCTGTACATAATAATCAACGCGATGGTATCCATCGAATGACCATCAATAAAGGTAAAAGCAGTTACAACCCAAATACAACCGGTGGCGGATGTCCCTTCCAGGCAGGTAAAATGGATGGAGGCTTTACATCGTACGCCGAAAAAATTGATGCGAATAAAATAAGGGAACGCAGCCCGAGTTTCTTTGATCATTTCAGCCAGGCTACCTTGTTTTTTAACAGCCAGAGTGACCCTGAAAAAAATCATATGGTTGATGCCTTGCGATTTGAGTTGGGCAAAGTTGAAACCGAAGCTATCCGCCTGCGCATGCTGATGGTGCTGAACCAGGTTGATAAAGGGCTTGCCGCACAAGTGGCTTATGGCTTAGGCATGCATATACCCGAAACACCGGAGCTCATAAACCTAAGCATTCCTGCAGATGCCGATCCGCTATCGTACCAACCCGTAAAAAAGGAAGGTTCGCTAACTGAATCACCCGCTTTGAGTATGGCCAATACTATCAAAGATTCTATCCGTACACGTAAGATAGCCATCCTTGCTGCTGATGGTGTAATGGAGGCTGAACTAACGACGGTAAAAAATTCGTTGCTTGCACAGGGCGCCATGGTTGATGTTATTGCACCACGATTGGGAACCATTACCGGTGCCACCAGCACCCAAATTACTGTTGATAAAAGCCTGCTTACAGTGGCTTCCGTTTTATACGATGCGGTGTATGTACCCGGTGGCGCCAATAGCGTAGCCACCCTGGAGGCCGAAGCTGATGCAATTCATTTTTTAAACGAAGCCTATAAGCATTGTAAAGCCATTGCGGCCACAGGCGATGCTTTGCAGGTTTTGGAAGCTACTTACTTCGCAAAAAAATTACCCGAAGACAACAGTGATGCTACCGTGATGAGAGAAGGTGTGATTATAGGAACTGATGCCGGCAATGTAGCCAAACAATTTATAGCCGCTATTGCCCAGCATCGTTTTTGGGAAAGAGAAAAACCAAGGAAAATTCCTGCTTAAGTAAATGTGTTTTGATGCCATTAAAACTAACCGGACTTTAGTCCTGTTAGTTTTATGTTTTTGTGTCCAAATTTTAATTGCCTTACAACTGCTTTTTTGGTTAACCAATTTACTTTTTAGCATTACTTACCATCTTAGTAAACAACTTCAATTGCTCTTTCATTGCAGCAACTTTATCTGGTGGAGTAGTGCTTTCTTCAAGCAGCAACCAGCCTTTATAACCCATGTTCGTAAATAATTTAAATAACTGTTGATAGGGATATTGGTCCGTACCAAGATCGCGTAGGTGAACTGTATCACCAAGCCATTTTTTTACCAGATTAAAGTTTCCCTCTAAGCCCGGTGGCAATAAATCCTGGGGGTTACAGTTCCAGCAAATTTTTACATTAGGTTCAGTGACCTGATCAAAAATAGCTTTCATAGCAGGTAATTCAGATGTTTTATTTCCATGAACTTCCACTCGTACCAATTGGCCATAATCTTTAGCATAATTGCCAACCTCATTTAAGGATGCAGCTATCTGGGCAATTGTTTTTTCTTTTGGAACTCCATCTAAAAGAGCGTTAGGCTTTACTTTTATACCGGTTGCCCCAATATCTTTACAAAGTTTGATATAGGCTTTTGTCTGCTCAATATTCTCGCGGAGCTTTGCAGGGTCATTGCTGTGGTATTCGAAGTTAGAGCCGTAACCAATACAGGTGACAGGACTATCGGCAAACCTCTTTTTCACTTCGGCACGCTTTATAGCATTAAGATTGCTCTCAACACCATGAGCATGTTGAGTCCGTAACTCTACACCAAGCAAACCTGCTTTTTCACAATTGGAAATGAGAGTAGGTAAATCCCAGTCACTACCCCATTGATAAGTTACCAGACCTAATCTCATTTTTGCCTTTACTGACCCGGGAAAGGCTGGCAGAACCGAAGGTATAGCAACAACCCCAAGGCCGGCAGCAACACTTCTTTGTAAAAAAATACGACGTGATAACAGGCCTTTCATTTGAGTTAGTTTTTTTGAAATCAACTTTTTATTTATGTGCTTATTACATTCCTATACTTCATTAGGAACTACATATGGCGGACGGTATATTCGCGTTAACATTGAATCTGCTTCGGTATCATTAACAAACTTTTCCATACCCATATTTCCACCCATAAAATGCAATTCCCGTTTAAGCCGGTACGAAATATTGGATAACAGGGGAAGTGCAGATGAGAAAAATCCCTCGTTGATGTCGCCATTAAGGCTCTCGTCTTTACCGGACCGGATTGCATCAAGAAAGTTGGCCCAATGCTCAGTACCATCCTCCTTACTTAGGTCTTTTGAGGAAGTAAAAGGGTCTTTTTCGCGCTTGCGGAAAGCTTTCCAGTTGCTGCCGTTTAATTCAAGATAACCATCACTTCCAAAAAAAACATTTCCAACATCAATACCTAAACTTGATTCACGATAAGTATAGCGGCCCCTAACCTCAAATTCAATCATTTTGCCATCACTATACTTTAATATAGCCGTTTGTGTATTGGGTGTTTCCTGAGAAGTTTTATCATGGCCATAAGTTTCCACTCCTCCATATACCAGCACTCCCGGCGTCTTTGATGAACTCTCATCATTATGAAAACCATAAAGACCGCCATTAGAATACACGGATACAGGGTGTTCATTTTTATTAAGTCCCCAGCGTGCAATATCAAATTGGTGGGGACCTGTATTGCCAATATCTCCATTTCCGGTATCCCAATACCAGTGAAAATTGTAATGACTTCGTTTTTCGTTGTAAGGCCTATAACCCGCCGGTCCTAACCATCGATCATAATGAAAGCCGGCAGGTGGAGTACTATCCCTGGCCATTCCGAATGAATCACGTGCTTTATAACAAATGCCACGTGCCATATAAACCTCTCCGATACCACCTTCATGAATAAATTTAATAGCTTCTCTTACATTGGCTATTGACCTGTTGTTAAGTCCTACCTGAACTCGCCTGTTGTACTTACGTGCCGCTTCTATCATTTTTCTTCCTTCCCAGATAGTATGCATGGCGGGCTTTTCAACGTAAACATGTTTACCTGCCTGGCATGCCCGGATCATTGCCAGTGCATGCCAATGATTTGGTGTAACTATTGACACCGCATCAATTTCTTTATCCGCAAGTACCTTATGCAAATCCCATTCTGTTACTGGTTTTACACCCGTCTTGTCAATCACTATTTTTGAACGTGAAGCAAATAATTGTTCATCGGTATCACAAAGTGTTTTTAATCTTACATTATGGCTGTCTTTAAGCTTACACCAGGAATCTATGTGAACGCTTCCCTGGTTACGAATACCAATAACGGCCAAATTAATACGATCATTGGCACCGATTATAGAAGCATAAGATTTAGCATTTATTCCTATGGCAACCCCGGTAGCGCCCATTATGCTGCTTTTAATAAAACTTCTTCTTTCTGTCATACTGCGGATTTTTAAAATTTAAACATTGGTATTTTAACACTCTTTCTGAACAAGGTTTGAAAATAGCGTTGAGGATTTTATAAGGACAAAAAAATAATTTCTAAACATATCCCGGCTTCTTCCCGGCTTTATTCCCTTACACCCTCGCCATAGAAACAACAGGCTTTATGATTAACGATTGCTTGCGAAAAACCATTTATTATTATCTCCAGATGCTCTTCATATTATTAAACCGTAAAGAACTGATCTTAAAGTCGCCTGGCGAATTTATATTGATACTTGAAAGCAATGAATTAGGAAAGAATATTTCCGTCATTATAGATAATCCATTATCAGCAAACAGTTCTACTGATGCATTATCAATTATTAAAGTCATATCCATGTTTGCACTAGTAGAAAAGCGAGGTGCTGTATGTCTTCCTGCAAAACCCTTTTCAAAAGAAACCTTACCTGAATTTGTGCGATCAATAAAGTAGTTGTTAGATGCTTTATCATATCCGATCAACACCTTTTCATTTGCATCGTTTGATAGTGTTATAGTAAATGACTCTAACTTATCTGAAGTGAAGCTTAATCTTGCAGGCCCCTTTAATTTGCCTGTTTCTTTTGTTAGATTGAAGTTGGTCGCTGAAATATTTTGAAGTGAAGTGGGCTTACTATTTAAAACATTTAACTCAGGGGAAGGACGTGATGTGACAAGATACTTATCTCCAACTTTTTCAAGTCCTAATTCTCTTGGCACTGTCATAGCGCTTCTCCATTTTTCTGTAGGTACTACCTGGCCGTATTTCCAGTTGCTCATCCATCCTAAAAAAATTTTTCGATCTCCTGTGTTCTCATAAGTTATACCTGCATATTCATCTGGACCGTAATCAAGCCACCTTGTATCAGTTTGATAAGGAGTAAATGTGTGTCCGTTAAACTGGCCGGTGAAGTATTGAGTAGCTGAACCGCCATTTGGCCCTCCGGGATTTAAGTTTACTATCAGTATCCACACTTTTTGCCCGTTATGCTGTAAAGGAAAAAGATCCGGACATTCCCATACGCCACCGTGTGCACCAAAGTCTTTTCCCAGCTCACTTTCTTTTGTCCAGTCTTTTAAATCAGGCGATGAGTAAAAGGTGATGTGATCTAATGTTGCCAAAGTCATTATCCATTTCTTTGCCGGTTCGTACCACATTACTTTAGGGTCACGAAAGTCTTTGATGCCTGGGTTTTTGAGCACAGGATTATTTGCATACTTCGTCCACGTTTTTCCATCGTCGAGGCTGTATGCTATACTTTGATTTTGGTGATAGTTTGATTTAGCCTTTGCTTTAACAGGATCATGATGTGTAAAGATGGCAACGAGAGGCGCTTTGCCGGCTCTGCCAAAGCCAGAAGTATTATTAATGTCTGCAACAGCACTGCCCGAGAAAATATAACCGAGACTGTCAGGGTATAATGCTATAGGTAGGTGTTGCCAATGAATTAAGTCTTTACTTGTGGCATGTCCCCAATGCATTGGCCCCCATACGGTACTATCCGGATAATATTGGTAAAACAAATGATAAGTTCCATTGTGAAATACCATTCCATTAGGATCGTTCATCCATGCTTTCTGCGGCGAAAAGTGAATTTGAGGCCGATGTGGTTCATTGTAATCACTACTTAATAACGATGTAGTGCTTGCAGCGCCATTGCCACCTGATTGTTCAGTTGTATTACTGTTACCAGTTTGTCTTGAAGCACCGCATGACGCAAGTATAACAACCAGCGCTATATATTTTAATGTCCGAATCATTTGCTTATACTTAGTTTATGAATGGCAATTCCATTGTCGACATGTGATAAATTTGTAAGTTCCTTGAGACGTCTCCCATCTTTTATTCCCTTACCAATTTCCTTTCCAGGTCTTCAAGTGAAACGCCTTTTGTTTCGGGCACTTTTGTTAGTACCCAAACAAGCTGTAAGACCATCATAAAAGCGAAGAAGGCAAAGATGGGCCAGGGATTATCTTTGAAGATTCCTTCTTCCGCATCAAGAAAAACAGGTGTAATTAAAGTGATGAGCGCAGCAAAAACCCAGTGGGTACTTGCCCCAAATGATTGTCCCGTTGCTCTTACTTTGTTGGGGAATATCTCCGAAATGAAAACCCATATAACCGCACCCTGCCCTATAGCATGAGCAGCAATAAATAGTAACAGGAAGGCTAACAATAATCCCGCTCCTGCATGACTATAAAAGCACCATGCCACAGCAGCAAGACTAACTATATAGCCAATCGACCCAATTATTAATAATATTTTTCTGCCAATTCTATCGATAAGATACAAACCAACGAAAGTAAAAATCAGGTTGGTGCCGCCGATAGCGACAGAATTAAACAGCGATTCTTTAGCTGCAAGCCCTGCTCTTTCTAAAATTTCAGGAGCATAATATAAAATGAAATTGATGCCTGACCATTGGTTAAAAAAGGCAACCATAAATGCCAGCCAAAGAATAGTATTATACCTTGAACTAAATATGCTTGTACTACGTCCTGATTTTGTTTCGTGTTCATTGCTCTTCACAATAGAAGCAACTTCAGTATCCACA
>MWYU01000512.1 GCA_002050375.1 Chitinophagales bacterium 62-2 | reverse complement strand
GGCTTATATACCATTAAACCTCCTCCATAACTACCTGTATTAACATTAAGACGGGCATATTCATTATTTGAATTGTCTGCAGTCCAGTAAGGTACAGGCCCGACATTTCTATTCCACCTGTCATTAGATTCAAAGCCACCATTTAGAGCTACATTATATGCACCTATGTGACCAAGGTCGGCACGAACAAAAACCGAAGCAGTAAAATTCTTAAAAAAAGTAAAGTCATTCCTTAAGCCAAGGCGATACCTGGGAACGGTATATCCAATAAATTGTTTATCCTCTACATCAACATATTTACCATCACCGTTTACATCAACCGCTTTAAAATCCCCCGGCTGCATGTTATACTTAGCCGCTTCAGCTTTTTCACCAAGCTGCCATACTCCAATTATTTTATAATTCCATACTGCGTCAATTGAATATCCCGGAAACCATCTGTTGGTGAAATCAGGAACATCTCCGGTTCTTTGTTCTCCTAAAAGAGTATAGTTACCGATGTTTCCAAACAAAGAGTTAATCTTATTCCTGTTAAGTGAGAAAACAAGGCTCGATCTCCACGAAAAATTCTCCCTGCTAAGGTTCCTTGTATTTAAAGTCATCTCAAAGCCGCGATTTTGAACTTCGCCCAGATTTGTTGTAACATTAGAGAATCCCGTTACCCGTGGAAGTATTCGATTCAGTAAGAGGTCGGTAGTTGTCTTATCGTAAACATCGGCGCTAAAATCAATTTTGTTATTCAGGATGCCTACATCTACGCCAAAATTAAGAGAGGTTGTTTTTTCCCATGATAATCCGGGGTTTGCAAGGCTTGAATTAAAAACCCCAACACGAGTAGCGGTACCATCATACCACAAGTTCGATCCTGTTCTTGCGAGGGCTGAGTAAACACCGATATCTCTATTGCCGTTAGCTCCCCACGAAGCTCTTAATTTCATTCTGTTTATGAAATTGACCTTGAAAAACTTCTCATTAGAAATTACCCATCCCAGAGCAAATGCAGGAAAGGTGGCTCTTGGGTTTTCCAAACCGAAAGCAGAATAGCCGTCCCGCCTAACTGATGCAGTAAGAAGGTACTTGTCTGCTAAAGAGTAATTTAACCGGGCCATTAGTGCATCTCCTTTACTTGCAGTGTCGTTGTTGCTAATTGTAGGAGAGTTACCAAATTGTAAACCATTAAAACCAAGTTGCTGATTTGGAGTAAAGCCCCTGTTGGACATAGACGTCGACCAATAACGGTTTTGCTCAACATTTGCAAGTAGCGTCACATCAATCTCGTGTTTACCGATTTTTCTGTTCCAGGTTAAGAGATTATCAACCATCCAGTTCATGTTCGAAGACTCATTTCTAAAACCAGAGGCCACCTCATTCACTACACCTCCAAGGCTTGGGCTGATAGTTGTGAAAGACATGTCTTTACGGGACTGATAGAACGGCTGAAACGAAACCTTGAACTTAAATCCTAACGGAAGCCTTACTTCGGCGTACAGGTTTGCAAAAAGACTATTTGTTTTATCCAGCACCGAATTGCGATAGTAATCTAACAAAGGGTTATCCGAATGCCCGTGCGGATATCTTTGCAGGTTCCCTAATGAGTCAAACATTTGCCCGTAAGGGCTGTTTACATAAAAGTTCAGACTTGCCGGAACCGAACTTTCATCCCTATCCGAGAACTGAGAATTTAAGCCGATATTCAACCACTCAGCTACTTTAAAATCTACGTTTAGTCTCGATCTTACACTTGAGTATTTGTCTCCAACCCTTATACCTTCATTATTGTCATATCCCAAAGACCAATAATAGCTGGAAACATCGGAGCCTCCGGAAACACTAAGGTTATAATCCTGCCTTATACCTTTTCTGAACACCTCATCGTACATATCCATTGTTTTGCCTTTAAGGTAATTCTCCTGTTCTATAGGGAAAAGTCTAAGACGGGCCATCCATTCCCTTGTGTTATCTGCAAGTGGAGTACTGGAGCTCAAAGCCCGCCACTGGCCAATAGTTATATCGGCAGGAAGCTGATTTGGATTGGTATAAAAATTATAATTGGTTTGGGGAGACAACTGTCTGAAGAAATCTTGCCGGAACCTAATGTATTCCTCAGGACCTAATCCCCTTCGTTCGTTGTAATTTTCCGTAAGGCCTACGCGGGAAGAAAAGTTTATAGTTGGCTTCCCTTTCCTACCTTTTTTAGTTGTGATGAGAACTACACCCGAAGCAGCCTTTGCTCCAAAAATAGCTGCCGAGCTTGCATCTTTCAGGATATTGACTGTCTCAATATCATCAGCGTTTATATCGAGCAAGCTGCCGTAAAAAATGGCGCCATCCACTACAATTAAAGGACTAGTACCGCCACTTAAGGAGGACCGTCCCCTGATCTCCATTGAACCACCTCCCCGCGCTGAAGTGCCCTGATTTGAATTAAAACCGGCTACGGTACCGGCAAGCATTTCTGTAAGTTGTGTGGTGGACTGAAATTTAAAAGCATCGCCACTTACCTGGGCAATTGCACCGGTCACATCACTTCTCCTCCGTGTTCCATATCCAACTACAACCACCTGTTCCAGGGCTGAGGCTTCAGTTTGTAAGTTGATGTTTAGTGATGAGCGATTATTAACTGCAAAAGTTTGGTTTTGATAACCAACAGAAGAAAAGGAAATAGAATCTGCAGATGAAACATTTCTTAATGTAAACGCTCCTTTGGTGTCCGTTGCAGTAGTATTGGTGGTGCCCTTTACCTGCACCGTAACTCCCTGTAATGGCTGGTTATCTGCATTAGAACGCACCACTCCGGTTACGGTTTGGGTTTGTGCGTCTGCAACTAATGCATAAAACAAAAAGATGCCATTCAATAATGTGAGTAAAAACTTGTTGCGTGGTAAAAGTTTGCTAATCATAAAAGTTTTGGTTGTTCCCGTTATAAATAATAAGAAGTAGAACTATTAAACTAAGTTCTCTAATTCTACAATGAATTTATGCAGAAGAGATGAGGGGTTAACCAGATACCCTTATACTCTCACCGAAGTAGTTCCTCCCTGTTCAAGTGATATATCAACAGGTTTGTTTTGCTTCCACAATCCGCTGGTAAAATCAGGAATATCGATTGATGTTGACTTGTGCCCAACCGACCAGTCGCTTAAAGGTGCGATAACACTCCAGGATGCTGCATCGTATACATCCTGGTCGAGCGGCAAACCATTGCGAAGACAATCTATCAGGCGCCAGTCCATTAAAAAATCCATCCCTCCATGTCCACCTACCTGCTTTGCTAATTCACCTACCTTTTTAACAATGGCAGGCCGGTATTTTTCTTCCATAGATTTTAGTTCCTCGTCGGTCAGCCACTTATCGTGGCTTGTGGCGATGCGGCCAGGCAAAGGATATTTTAAGGCAGAGCCTTTGGTTCCGCTTATCTTATGAATTCTTGAATATACATTAGGTGTGGTTACATCGTGCTGAAGCATGATCGTCTTACCTCTATTCGTGCGAATTACAGTAGTGTTCATATTACCACGGTACTGTTTATTTACATAAGGCTTATAGAAGTCGTCTTTTGCAGCAAGCTCTTTTGCCGTTTCTCCCATCATGTTATCCATGCTCGACATAGAAACGAGATAGTCCATTTTATCACCCCTGTTAATGTTCATTACCTGGCATACAGGACCGAGGCCATGCGTAGGGTAACGATTTCCATCCTTCCCTATGTTTTCTTTTAAACGCCACATATCATAGTAACCGTCTTTCTTAAAATTAAGGTCTAGCAAATAATGGATATAGGCGCCTTCTGTGTGTACGATGTCTCCAAAGAAGCCTTGTCGCGCCATGTTTAAAGTCATTAGCTCAAAAAAATCATAACAGCAGTTTTCAAGCATCATGCAATGCTTACGTGTTTTTTCAGATGTTTTTACCAATTGCCAACATTCATCTACCGTTACCGCCGCCGGAACCTCTATTGCCACATGCTTGCCCTGTTCCATCGCATACAAAGCCATGGGCACGTGCATGTTCCATGGTGTAGCAATGAAGATCAGATCAACATCTTTACGGTCGCAAAGTTTTTTCCATGCATCTTTATTGCCGAAATAAAGAGTTGGCTTTTGACCAGAGTCCTGAATTGACTTTTGTGCTTTAAGTGCATAATCCTCCCGGATATCACATAATCCAACGATGGAAACGCCGGCCAATTTTGTCATGTTTTTTAGGTGAGTGGGACCGCGCTGGCCGAGCCCTATAAAGCCTGTTCTAACAGTCTCTAATTTGGGAGCGGCATAGCCAGACATATTAAATCCAGGACTATCGAACTTATTATTATCGTTAGAAACAGCATCGTTATGAGTTTCTTTTGCAAAACCTTTCACTATACCACCGGCAAGACCAACGCCTGCAAGTCCTGTTAGTTTTAAAAAATTCCTGCGGTTATCTTTCATATTTATTTTGTTTATGATTATTATTACTTCAACAGTTAATATTATTTTTAAAACTTAAAAAGCTCTTCTAAAGGTCGGTCATTTGTTTTTATTAATACCCGGAAACCATTTTTCAGCATTGGTGCGATAGATCTTATCAACTACTGCTCTCGGCAATTTTAATCCTTTGAATGCTCCTTCAAAATTTGTTGACTGCAGCATTGCATCCCCCACAAGAAAATTCCAGTCACGCAGCCAGCTATCGTGTATTCGCTTTTCAAGTTCCGGAGCGTTTATTGTTCCGCCTGCTTCGAGGTCTGTCGCATAAATAATCCTGTCCTGGTATTTAATAAAGAAGTTGCGCACTTTTTCATAATCCGTTACTGCCTGCAATTGAAGATGGGAAATACGAGCAGCCATATCAATTGCCATGTTAGGAAATTTATCCAACCGCTTAGCCAGTTCGTCGGTGCTCCATTCAAGGCTTCCAAGGTGGGCACCTATAAACTGTAAACCCGGATGCTTTGCCAGTATATTATCCCTTGCCTGTATCTGAGCATCATAAGATGGATATTCGGGATGCAAATACATGTGGTATTCGGGATGTTTACTGAAATAGCTTTGATTACCTTTTATAGTCATTTTCTCCAGGGGCAACCATGCATTTTGTGGCTCGCCAAGGTGGCCGATTAAAGGAATGTGTTGTTTTGCGAGGTAATCAAAAATAGGATCAAGTTTTGGGTTGTCGATCATTACGAATTTGCCATTCTTATCTTTCAACTCCATTCCTACATTCTTCCAAACTTTAACCGCTATAGCCCCTTTATCAAAAGACTCCTTCAAATAAGCAAGCTGCTTTTGCTGCCAGTCATCACTATCCCAGTTTTCCAACGAGAAAGTAGTAGCATAAGCCAGCCGGTCAGGATAAACTTGCAGAAGCCGCATTGCAATACTCCGTTGTTCCTCAATAGGTGGATAATATGCAGGGTTAACATTTACAGCTAATAGCCTGAAGTTATCAGCTCTTGCCTGGTGAATAAATGTAGTGTCGTAAACGTTGAGATGAACGTGGGTGTCATACTTTAGAATGGTTTTAAAATCATTTACGCTATAGTAAGAGTTTCCATCAGTTGCATTATTCGACGCCGTTTTGGTAAGGCTGCATTGCCACAAAAAAACTGAAACTATAAGTAATCCCAGGTATGAAAACTGTTTGTAAAACTTCATTGGTTTAATAATCACAATATGATCGAAATGCTTTTTCGTTATTGGTCTTCAAAAACTCATATTTGAAACGTCATGCCTATTATAGAACGATCAAATTTTAATAAAAATCTTTTTCCTATACATCCAGTACAAGATCAGCCATTCAAAAAACAATACCAGCGCACCATTTATTAAAGTTGAATAAGCAGTCCCAAATACACGATCGTAAGTTTGCCCTAAATGAATGTGAAGTGAGTTGGAGATGACCTCCCTCATCCCGCCGTCTGCAATAACATAAGCTGCAATAGAATTTGCTCCTATCACCATAAGAAAGAAAGACCACCTTTTTTTATCAGCCACATCAATAAGCCCGTAAAAAAATGCAAGAAACAAAAAGCATATACCACCGCTGAAGATTGTCCAGGCCGGAGTCCAGATTTTTTTTACGATAGGATTAATTCCGGTAACATGCAACAACATTCCGACAATAATTAAAGCTATCCCGGTGGTTACAAAGAACTTTATTTTATCAGTTGGTTTGGAAGAACTTTTTAAGGCATTCCCGGCAAATAAGCCAATGATCATGGTTGCTAAAGTTGGTATGAAGCTAAGGGTAGCATATCCGCCCCTGTTAAAAAGAAAGGGCTTTTCGCGCGGAAAAAGGTTTAAGAACCACCTGTCGAAAGACCAGGCAAGGTTGGTATTCTTATTCCAATGTGCTGCAAGGCCCCGGGCGTTATGTTCCCAGTCGGCAGTTACTCCTGCAGCGGCATAATCAAAGCCGGGATTTGGTAATGGATACAGAGCAAATGCCAGCCAATAACCCGCCAGGATAATTATTAACGCAGCTAACCATACACGTTTCGAATAAAAGGAAAGGATCACTAAAAAGGTATATCCCAATCCAATTTGTGTGAGTGTATCCTCAAAAGTAAAATTGGTTTGCTTTGAATGCATGGAGCGTAAAAATATTCCCAGGAATATGAGAATAAGAGAACGTTTAATAGTATGAAATAAAACACTTGAGAATGTAGCGCCACTATTTTTTCTGCTGGCAATAGAATATGGTAACACCACTCCTACTAAAAAAGTAAAAGAAGGCTGGATCATATCATGCAGCGAAAGCCACGTCCATTCAACGTGACTTTGGTTGAATGAAAGGAACTGCCAGAACGTGCTATCCGGCAGTGCTTTTGATACTTTCTGAAAAGAAAGTACTTCTGCCATCATTAATAACATTACAAAGCCGCGGTACACATCTACAGATGCAACCCTGCGAACCGGCATCGCCGGGTTAACAACAGCACCTGAAGCAGCAGGTTGTTCAGCTTTGTGTTCGGTTACACCTTCCGTAACTTGCGTCATAATTTATTTTTACTACCTATTTTAAAGTTGTTATTAGTTATCTTTTACAATTCCTGGAAACCAACTTTCAGCATTCTTACAGTAAATTTTATCTACCACCTCACGGGGCAATTTCAATCCTTTGAATTCGCCGATACCATTTGAATCGTTCATTTTTTCGTCTGTGGTAAAAAACGTCCAGTAACGGAGCCTGCTATTATGTACACTCTTTTTCATTGCCAACGGATCACTGGTTTGTGCTACCTGCACATCTGTAGCATATAGAAGCCTGTCCTGGTATTCAATAAAAAAATTACGGGTTTTTTCCCAATCATTTTTTGCATGAAGGAATAACTCAGGCATACGTGCGAGGTCTACCGCCATGTTAGGATATTTATCAAGCCTTTTTGCAAGCTCGTCAAGGCTCCATTCGAGGCTTCCTAAATGTGCATTTATAAATTTAAGATCAGGATGTTTTTCAAGCATATGATCTCTCGCTTTTACATGGCTTTCATACGATGGATACTCGGGATGTAAATACATATGGTATTCAGGATGCTGACTGTAATAGCCCTTATGTAAAACCATTTGATCTAACGGCATCCAGCACTCCCGGGGTTCTCCCAGATGCGCGATTAAAGGAATGTGGTTCTTTGCCATGTAAGCCAATACGGGATCTAATTTTGGATTGTCGATCATTACAAAGTTTCCATTCCGGTCTTTTAGATCCATTCCTACGTTCTTCCAAATTTTAACTGCTATCGCTCCATTAGAAACAGCCAACTTTATTTTAGCGATGGCTTCTTCCGACCAATTATCGTTATTATAGTTATTGGTTGCAAAAGTGGTTGCAAATACCACACGACCAGGAAATGCCTTCACTTGCTGTAAAGCGATATTTTCCTGTTCTGCCATCGGGATACCAAAAGGCCTGTCGTCAACAATATCGAGCAGCCGGATATTGTCTGCTATGGCTTGTTGTATGTAAGGTGTATCATAAGTGTTGAGATGAACGTGTGTATCAAACTTGTCAACGGAGTCAAAATCGCGTGCAGAATAATAGAGCGGTTCCGGAGTTTTGGTAACTGTTGAAGCTTTCCTTGTGTCGATACAACTGGGCAGGAACAGTAAAAAGGTTAGTAATTGTAAGCAGGAAAACTTTCTAACATTTCTCATTAGCATATCAATTAATTCTACTGTTTAGTCTTTGTTCGTGTAATTGGAGGAAACCATTTCTCTGCATTCTTCAAATATATTTTGTCAACCACTCCTTTTGGAAGTTTCAATCCATTGAATTCTTTTTCCACTTTGGGTACTTTCATTTTCTCTCCCGAGGTAAAGAACCGCCAGTGCCGAAGCCAGTTCTCATGCGCTGATTTACTAACTTCTGCAGGATTAGCATTACCACTTACTCCCTCGTCAGTTGCATAGATAAGGCGGTCCTGGTATTTGATAAAAAAGTCGTGTACTTTCTTCCAATTCGTTACTGCCTGGTATTGAAAGTGTGAAATCCTTTCTGCCATGTCAACCGCCATATTTGGGAACTTGTCCAGCCGCTTTGCCAGTTCATCTACATTCCATTCGAGGCTGCCAACGTGTGCCCCAACAAATCTTATGTTACGATGCTTTTCGAGCATGTGGTCGCGGGCATTCACCTGGTCTTCGTAAGACGGATACTCCTTATGGAGGTACATGTGATATTGCGGATGTGCAGCAAAATATTTTTTGTCTCCTGATACTGTCATTTGTTCTACCGGTAACCAGGCATTACGCGGCTCACCAAGATGTCCTATTAAAGTGATGTCATTCTTTTCGATGAAATCAATGATGGGGTCGAAAGCAGGATTATCGATCATTACAAATTTGCCGTTCCTGTCTTTAAGCTCCATTCCTATATTCTTCCAAACCTTTACCGCTATAGCGCCGTTATCAAAAGAAGTTTTCAAATAGGCCAGCGTTTTTTGCTGCCAACCTGGATCATTAAAGTTGTCGACAGAAATAGTGGTAGCGTATGAAATATTTTCAGGAAAAGCTTTGCAAAGCCGTATCGCAACTTCCTGCTGTCTATCAATAGGTGGTAATGATGGTGCGGCTACGTTTACATTTAATAACCGGAAATTATCAGATGCAGCCTGTTTTATAAATGTTGAATCGTAGACGTTGATGTGTACATGTGTATTGAACTTTTTAACTAAAGTAAAATCAGCGTCAGAATAAAAAGCTTCCGTTGAACTTTCCGGAGGCGTTCCTGCTGCCTTCTCCGCTGATGCTGAATTTCCTCTGTCAACACAACTATACAGAAAAACTAAAAGGGCAAGCAGGCTTAAAGAAGTAAGCTTTTTAAAATGCTTCATTTGTATTGTTCAAAGTATCAATAATCATTTTACGGGGTGTTCATATTCTATTGATGCAATTAATTGCGGTTCACAAGGTGCCACCCGTCTTTATGCTTTAAAAGACAATGAACTCCTGTTCTTCCATTTTCCCTTAGTGAAATCAGGAATATCAACCGTTTTACTCCTGCCTGCAACAGACTGGTTTGACAAAGGGAAAATAATACTGCTGGTAACGGAATCATAAACATCGAAATAAGGCATTTTATCTTCTCTTAAGGCCTTGATCAATAAATGCCAGGTTAACGGAAGTTTAGTGCCGCTGCCGCCGTGCCCACGAATTGCGGCCTTCCTTGGGGCAGGATTATAATTTTTAAGCAAAGGGTGTCTGAATTCTGTTAAGTACTTTTCAGCCGGTTCCCATTGATGTTCTTTAGGGCTCATCCCTTCAAGATAAATTTTTGGACCTTCCAATGCACTTCCTGCAAGGTATACTCCCTTGGTACCCTGTAATCTGAACAGTTCTCTCGGGTGAGGAGTATTCGTGTCATAATTAAGCGTTATTAATTTTCCATTCACTGTATGTATC
>MWYU01000611.1 GCA_002050375.1 Chitinophagales bacterium 62-2 | reverse complement strand
CCTGATCATAATTGAAGAGCAAAGCACCAAACAAGGCATATCGGACACGCATGAACAATGGAAAAAAAGCAATACAAATGAAGAAGGACGCTTAACTTTTTATCTTACAATTATCCGGGAACATATTACTGCCATCGAGCAAAAAATTGGTGCCTCCTTAAATGATGTACCTCTTATTATTTCAGGAATGGCTTCTTCAACTGTTGGCATGGTCGATGTTCCCTACAAAGAAATTCCTTTCTCTATAGATGGCTCGGATTTAAAGGTTCATACCTTAGAAGCAACCGATGATTTTAAACATACAATACGAATAATTTCGGGGGTAAGAACTAATGATGATGTTATGAGAGGCGAGGAAACCAAGCTGATAGGTTGTATGGCTGATATTGCTTCTGAAAAAAGCGATGTTTATATTTTTCCCGGTACGCATCCTAAACATGTAGAAGTAAAAGGGGGTAAGGCAATTGCATTTAAAACCTTTATTACCGGCGAGTTGTTTGACCTGTTATCAAAGGAAAGCATCTTAGCAGTTTCGGTTGAAGAAGGTAAAGATTTGCAGCAGGCCAACAACCTGCAATCCTTCGAAAAAGGTGTAAATGAAAGTAAAGATTCAAATCTATTGCACAGTCTGTTCCTGGTACGTACCAACCAGGTATTCAACAAGCTTAGCAAGCAGGAAAATTATTATTATCTCAGCGGATTATTGATAGGCGCCCAATTAAGAGATCTCACTAATATGGCTTTTGCCGGTTTAACTGTTGTGGGCAATGCAACGTTAACGCCTTACTACGTCGAAGCACTTCGCATAATTGGTTTGCCTGATGCAGAAATTATAAGTGCAGATGAAGCACTAATAAAAGGCCAGTACAAAGTCTATAAGCATTTGGTAAATCAATAAGAAAAGGTTCATGATAAACTAAAAAGCAGCCTGTTCTAAACTTAAACATTTCGATTTCCGTCTTCCGGGTAATTTCAAGTGGCAAAGCATTTGCATTCTTTTAATAATAATTAACTCCATATTTTTCCTCACATAATTTCTATTTAATTCTCTGATACATGAAAGTTGTTATAATAGGAGCAGGTTTTGCAGGTTTAAAACTTGCGCGAAGTCTTAATAATAAACCTGGTTTCGAGGTGTTGCTGATAGACAAATTTAATTATCACCAGTTTCAGCCATTATTTTACCAGGTGGCTACTGCTGCATTAGACGCAAGTAATATTTCTTTTCCGCTGCGAAAAGCTTTTCACCAAAGTAAGAATGTAAGAATACGGTTGGCTACAGTATTAGAAGTACAACCACAAAATAAAATCGTTATTGCTGATAACGGAGATATACCTTATGATATACTGGTGATTGCATCGGGTGCAGATACTAACTGGTTTGGAAATCAGCAGATGATGGAAAATGCTTTTCCTATGAAATCAACTGTTGAAGCATTACAAATCAGGCATCGTTTAATTCAAAACTTCGAAGACATTTTAATATCGAAAGATCCTGAACAGGTTAAAAGGCTGATGACGATCGTAATAGTAGGAGGCGGTGCAACAGGTGTCGAAATGTCGGGCGCCATTGCTGAAATGAAAAGGTATGTTTTGCCTGCTGATTATCCTGAAATTGATTTTAAACAGATGAAGATATACCTGATGGAAGGCGGCCCCAAAACATTAGGAGCGATGAGTGAAAAGTCGGCTGAAGAATCTAAAAGATATCTCGAACATTTTGGCGTTGAGGTGCGTACCAACACTGTTCTAAAAGAATATGATGGGTTTACAGCAACTTTAAGCTCTGGAGAAAAAATTGAAACTGCCACCATTATTTGGGCAGCAGGAATTCGCGGGAATGTTCCAAAAGGTATTGACCCTTCATTAGTTGTTCGCGGAAACAGGATTAAGGTTGATCGCTATAATAAGGTGTCAGGATTTGATAATATTTATGCTTTGGGGGATGTAGCCTTTATGGAAACCCCTGAGTATCCTAACGGGCATCCGCAGGTAGCTAACGTTGCAATTAACCAGGCCAAAAATGTAGCCAACAATCTTCGGCGGATGGAAATGAAATCGAACCCTGACATTTTAGAGGAATTCGAATACAACGATAAAGGAAGTATGGCTACAGTAGGAAGAAACAAAGCTGTTGTTGATATTCCAAAGCCTAAACTTCATTTTAAAGGTTTTATTGCCTGGATAATTTGGATGGGTCTGCATCTTTTTCTAATACTCGGCGTTAAAAACAGGATATTGGTTTTTATAAATTGGGTGTACAACTACATTACGTACGACCAAAGCCTTCGTTTAATATTCAAAGTTTTTTACAAACCAAAGCTTGAAGAGCGAAAGAATTTTGGCAAAGACATAGAGCGGACAACCATGAAACAACAAGCGACTGTTTAACTCTTTCTTTTTAAAGTTCATAGTTGTAGTAACGGTAGTACTTTTTTTTCGTTATGTTAATGGCTTTGAAGCCGATCCTCGTGTTAATAAAAAATGTTTGTTACCAGCTAACAATGTAATGTTCCTGCTAAAATACAATTAGTAAAAAAATCATAAATGAACCCAAAACAGCTAAGCCGTTCGATTGCCGTAACTGTTTTGTTACTTGTTGTAACAACCGCTTTTGCCCAACGGCAAATGGAAAATTTGGGACGAGGTGTAATTGCTTTACGACAAAGCACAGATTCTGTTTTCGTTAGTTGGCGCATGTCAGGGACTGACCCTGATAATATTGCTTTCAACATATACCGCACTACCGGCGACGCTAAAATCAAAACTGAAAGGCTTAATAATTCGCCTCTAACCAACGCTACTTATTTTATTGATACCAAAGCTAACCTCGCACAAAAAACTTCTTATTATGTAAGAAGTGTGATTAAGGGAACAGAAACGGAAAGCAGTAAAGTATTTAGCTTACCTCCCAATGCTCCTGTTCGCAATTATCTTTCCCTTCCCTTACAAAACCCCCAGGGTTATACACCTAACGATGTAAGTGTTGGCGATCTTGATGGCGATGGTGAATACGAGATTGTATTGCACCAGGCAGGCCGTGGTCGTGATAATCCATCCAACGGCTTTACCGATCCGCCCATCTTCCAGGCATATAAATTAGATGGCACTTTACTGTGGACTATTAACCTTGGTAAGAACATTCGTGAAGGTGCTCACTATACCCAATTTATGGTGTACGACCTTGATGGAGACGGCAAAGCAGAAATAGCTATGAAGACTGCCGATGGCACTATTGACGGTAAAGGAAAAGTGGTAGGAGATTCATCAAAAAACTGGGTAGATAATAACGGAAAGATATTAAAGGGCCCTGAATATTTTACCATCTTCAGTGGACCAACAGGAGAGGCACTTGCTACTACTGATTATATTCCTAACCGTTATCCTACAGATGGTTGGGGTGGTCATGGTGGTAATGGCGGCACCGATAACAACGGAAACCGTGTTGACCGCTTTTTAGCTTGCGTTGCTTATCTTGATGGAGTTCATCCAAGTGTTATTATGTGTCGTGGTTATTATGGCAGAAGTGTATTAGCCGCCTGGGATTTTAGAAACGGAAAGCTTACTTCCCGTTGGGTGTTCGATTCTAAAGATGGAGAAAATCCTTATTCAGGGCAAGGCTATCATAATCTTTCTGTTGCTGATGTTGATGGAGATGGTAAAGACGAAATCGTATATGGCTCTATGGTTGTTGAAGATAATGGCAAAGGATTATTTAGCACAGGTCTTCGCCACGGTGATGCACTGCATGTTAGTGATCTTGATCCCTCAAGGCCTGGGCTTGAGGTTTTCGGGATACATGAAATTGAAGAAAATACCAAAGGGGCAGGAGCAGCTTTGTACGATGCAAAAACAGGGAAAATTCTTTGGACCGGAAACCCTGATGAAGACGCAGGTCGTGGTGTTTCTGAAAACATTGATGCTGAAAATCCCGGTGCAGAAATGTGGTGGAGCGGTTCTAACGGTTTGTATAATATGAAAGGAGAGAAGATTGGCCCAAATCCGCCTTCAACTAATTTTCTTATTTGGTGGGATGGTGATTTAACACGTGAATTGTTAGATGGCAACCATATAGATAAATATAAAGCTGGAAGAATATTTACTGCCGAAGGTTGTACCTCAAATAATGGTACAAAATCAACGCCTGCATTAAGTGCAGACATATTAGGTGACTGGCGCGAAGAACTGATCGAAAGAACAACAGATAATAAAGAGCTTCGAATTTTCAGTACCACTATTCCAACAAACCACCGAATGTATACACTTATGCACGATGCGCAATATCGTGTAAGTATTGCATGGCAGAATGTGGGATACAATCAGCCTCCGCACGTAAGTTTTTATATGGGTGAGGATATGAAGAAACCACCTAAGCCGAATATCGTATTGGTGAAGCCCGGGGTTTCTGTGGCAAACAAGGTGGCTTTAAGAAAATAAAGACGTTGGAAAAAATCCTTTCGAACAAATTACCTTTAGAAATTAAATTATGTTAGTATGGTAGATGAAACTATTTCCGCTTCTTTAAACGAACAGCAGGTATTTATGTTACGGCTGCTTAAAAATCCTTTACCTGAAAATGATTTTATTGAGATTCGCAGGCTTGCGGTAAAATTATTGGCGAAGAAGTTAGATGAAGATGTGGAAAAATGGGAATTGGAAAATGGCATTACCGAAGAAACCTACGAGGCCTTAAGTAAAGCTCATTTCCGGCAGTCTTCTAAAAACTCTAAGTGAAGGTTGTTTTAGACTCTAATACTTTACTCGTTGCTATCGGTAAAAGAAGCAGATACAGGCCTATATGGGAGGCTTTTATAAATGGGAAATACAACTTAGTACTCTCCGAAGAAATATTGCATGAGTACGAAGAAATCTTGCTTGAACATGCTGCAACAAATGCGGCATCGGTGGTGGTAGATATTTTTCTCGAATCACCTGATATCATTTTCCAACACCTTTATTATTATTGGAATGCTATTAAACAAGACGCCGATGACAATAAATTTTTTGATATCGCTGTAGCAGCTAATGCAGATTACCTGGTAACAGATGATGCTCATTTCGATGAAGCTAAGATGCTTTCGTTCCCATATATTAATATTATATCGTCAAATCAATTTTTAGAGATAGTTCAAAATCTATAAACAAATGTTGAAGCCTTAGGGAAAGTAAAACAATAGAAGTGAGCATTAAGTAACATTGCTTTAGATTGATCAAAAGCAATTATAGGATGAAATATAAAACGGTGAAACGTTCAATCTTTTTTATCTGCTGCTTTATAGTAGTAACAAATGTGTCATTTGCTCAATCGGCCACCAGGGTAAAGTATAATTTCAACCCGGGATGAAAAGTATTTGTGGGTGATCCAAAAGGCGGAGAAGCTACAGCCTTTGATGATGCTTCATGGAAGAACGTAACCTTGCCTTATGCATGGAACGAAGACGAAGCTTTTAAGAAAGACATTGCCGGATTGTCAACAGGCATTGCATGGTATCGTAAACATTTTAAACTTCCTGCTACAGCAAAAGGACAAAAAGTCTTTTTAGAATTTGAAGGCATACGCCAGGCCGGAGATTTTTATGTCAACGGAAAGCCCATTGGCATTCATGAGAATGGAGCAATGGCATTTGGCTTTGATATTACCGATGCGGTAAACGCTGGCAATGCAGAAAATATAGTAGCTGTAAGAATTGATAACGACTGGAACTACAGGGAAAGAGCCACCAATCAAAAGTTTCAGTGGGAGGATAAAAATTTTAACGCAAACTATGGAGGCATCAGTAAAAATGTTTACCTGCACGTGCTTCCTAAAGTATATCAAACACTTTCGCTATATAGTAATTTAGGAACAACAGGTGTTTATATCTATGCCGATGATTATAACATTAAAGGCAGGTCCGCAACTGTTCGTGTCGGAAGTTAAGAACGAAAGTGGTCAGCCGCAGCAGGTTAATTACGAGGTTGTACTAACAGACATGAATGGTAAAACAATTAAAACTTTTACCGGTGATAAAGTAACTGTTGCACCCGGAGAAACAAAAACACTAAAAGCTTCATCACCGGTAACAGGTTTAAACTTCTGGAGCCGGGGCTATGGTTATTTGTATAATGTACAAACAAGCCTAAGTATAAACGGTAAGGTTGAAGACGTTGTAACTACAAAAACAGGTTTCCGTAAGACAGCTTTCAAAGATGGAATGATATATCTCAACCACTGGGTTATGATGGTTCATAGGTATGTATAAAGAACATCAAACGAATGGCCTGCCGTTGGCTTATCTGTTCTTCCATGGTTAAGTGATTACAGCAATGGGATGATTGTAGAAGGTAATGGTAATCTTGTCCGGTCAATGCATATTATGCAAAGCGCTGGTTCGAATTCTGGAATGAAAGGCCCGGCACAGGTAAGCGTGTAAGTGCAGGCGGAGTCAACATAATTTGGTCTGAAACAAATACTTATCATTGCGGAGATTAAACTCACTAATATGAAAAGATGGCAAGTCTTTATCTTTCTTCTTTCTGCATCTCCAATATTTTCTACAGCACAGTTAAGGTGGACTAATATTGATAGTCTGTATCAGCCCCTTCCTGCATCGGTTCATATTTATACTACCAATGATAGCCTTGATGGTAAACCCAACATTGCTTATTATTTAGAAGCAGATTTAAAGGATAAAAAACTTGATTTTACAACACAGGTTGGCAGAGGCAAACGGTACACTCCAACTCAATATTATAATACGGAGTCAAACCCATTAGCAGTCGTTAATTGTACTTTCTTTGAGTTTGTTCATAACAGCAATCTTAATGTTGTAATTAACGATGGAAAGTTTCTTGCCTATAATCAACAAACCGTTGCAGCACATGGAAAAGATACATTTACCTACTATCACACGACTCCGTCCGCGTTAGGAATATCTAAAAGAAGAAAAGCAGATGTTGCCTGGCTTTATACTGATTCTGTTTATAAATGGCCTGTCGCTTTTGAGGAAAATCCAATTCTTCAGCAAGACTCATTTCCCCTCAGCAAATTCACTTTTGCTCCTTCCTTAATGCATTCCGCTGCCCGTAAAAAGAGATTGGGAATTATTAAAAAGTGGAAAATGAAAACAGCCGTAGGTGGAGGCCCCGTTTTACTGCAGGATGGTAACATAAAAATTACAAATAACGAGGAAAGGAAATTTATGAATAAAGCTATAGACGATAAGCATCCCAGGACTGCAATGGGCTATACAAAAGATGATAAACTAATTATCCTGGTGTTCCAGGGAAGGTTTGCCGGTAAAGCTGAGGGAGCTACTTTAGTGCAGGAAGCAAGAGTGCTGCAAAGCCTTGGATGTTGGGAAGCCCTCAATCTTGATGGCGGAGGAAGCAGTTGTTTATTGATCTATGGTAAGGAGACAATTAAACCTTCCGATAAAGAAGGGCAACGTCCCGTTCCTGCTGTTTTTATGATTAAAGTAAAGTGAGATAATTTATAAATTGAAATAGAAACAAATGTTTATCAGGACTTAAGGCAGCTTCCTGTTTCTAAAAAAAGATTGATATAAACTAATCTTTTAGAAGCTGTCTAAAAATTAATCAGAGTGTTTAATTCAGCATTTTCTGCGTGCTTTGAGACTAACTTAGTGTTCTTTGGGGTTAATAGTTATAAAATAGAAAATAGAACTGCGAAGAGCGATAAGAAAAAACCCGCAAAGTGCTCTAAGAACATACATACTAAGTTTCTGAAACTCATATTTAGACGGCTTCTCAGGAATATTATTTTTATAGAATGTATAAAGCCTTGCATTAGCCATTATGAAAACGCTGTCTCTTCTCCAACCGTGGGCTACACTTGTAGTAATGGGTGTAAAGCAAATTGAAACAAGATCATGGTCAACGGCTTACCGCGGACCCCTGCTCATACATGCATCCAAAGGAAAGGCGGGAGAAATTTTTGTACACGACGCAACCTTTAAAAAGTACATCGCCGATTTTAAACAACTGCCTTTTGGTTATATCATCGGCAAGGTTACATTAACTGATGTGATACGAATTGGCACCGGCACGCTTTCATTTACCAACGATGAAATGATGAACAAGCTTACCATGGAAGAAAAAGCTTTTGGCGATTATACAGCCGGTCGCTTTGCATGGATACTACAAGATCCTGTTGCTTTTAAAACACCCCTTGGTGCGAGAGGCAGCTTAACGTTGTGGGAGTTTGATGAAGGGTTGATGGGGGAGGAGTAATCTGATAATGCCCTTTGCATTTTACAATATTATCGTAATACAATAGGAGTATAATTATTAAAAGTAGTAAAAGCAAGAAAAGTAATACTTAAATAATTGGTACAACTTTATTAATATTGGGGGACAAAATAGATTGTATGGAAACCTCAATATTAACGAGTAAAGGACAATTATTAATTCCAAAACGTTTAAGAACAAAATATGGAATTAATAGCGGCGTAAAAATAGTGTTTGAAGAAACTGAGAAAGGTGTTTTGATAACTCCTATGAATGAAAAATACTTTAAATCATTTGCAGGTATCTTAAAAGGGGATGGTCATCTTCGGGAAGACATGAAACATATGAAAGATGAAGAAAAGAAACTTGAGGACAAAAAGCTAAACATTAAACCGGTTAAAAAATAAGCTGGATGGCACACTTTGTTTTAGACAGTTATGCCATGCTTGCTTATTTTAGAGATGAAGAAGGCCGTGATAAGATAGAACAAATATTAAATGAAGCTGCTGCAGGGAAGCATACATTATATATGAGTTGTATTAATGCCGGTGAGGTGTATTATATGGCCTACCGGAAAGACGGCGCCGTTAAAGCCGATCTTGTTTGGAAGGTGCTTCAACAATTTCCCATTCATATGGTTGAAGCAGACTTGTCCTTTACCTATAAGGCTGCAGCGATCAAAGCAAAGTATAAGTTGTCTTATGCTGATGCTTTTGCTGCGGTTTTAACCATTAATAAAAAAGCAACATTAATTACAGGGGATAAAGAATTTGATAACCTGGTTAGGGAAGTGAACTTTAAGGTGAAGTATTTGTAAAAGATGAGTCTTTGCACTTTCTTTTATTTTTTCAAATGTTCCTTGATATAAGGCAATCCTTCATTATACTCTATTGTAAGCGTGGGGAGTAAATCTGGCATGCCTCATTACAAAGACTTTGAAGGGTATCCAGGAAACTCTTCCATAGTAAAAGAAATAGTATTCCCTGCTTTCAGGTCAGCAATAGAGGTATCAAGGGTTTTAAAATATTGGCTTTTATCATCGGATAAGGAGATCGTTACTTCAATATCATTCTTCCATTAACAAGCTCTTTTATCTTTTGAAGGAGATTATAATCCAGTTCTTCAGGGCGAAGTTTAATAACTGCGTTCATAAAATTTCGTTTATAAAATTTAAGTTTTCCATTATAAACGTAGATTGAATTTGTTCCTGGCTGCTATCAAGTTGTGATGTTTCGCAACACTTGTACTTATGAAAATGTTGTCTCTTCTTCAGGCGGCAACGCTTGTGGTAATGGGTGTAAAGCAAATTGAAACAAGATCATGTCCAACTGCTTACCGCGGTCCGTTGCATACACGCATCCAAAGGAAAGGCAGGAGAAATTTTTGTACAAGATTTACCTTTAATAAGTACATGACTAACTTTAAGTATCTAAGGTCTCTGGTCGTCTTTCGGAGCATTCGAAAATACTTTCGATGCAAGGCCTATTTATGATATTAAAAGCTTTGGTCTTTAAACGCACTTATCCTGGATGATTTTAAACAACCCAACTTAGATATCGTTTTCTAAAAACGTAGTTGCATGTTGTTCCCATTCTTCTGGTAAAGATATTGAAGGACTTTTTCTATTAGCCTTGTTATACCAATAATCTGCATTTGA
>MWYU01000682.1 GCA_002050375.1 Chitinophagales bacterium 62-2 | reverse complement strand
GCAAAGCACATCGCCCAACAAGGTGCCAAAAGCGGGACTTGACAATATCTACTAATCTTTTTAATTCCCCGCATCAATCTTCTCAAAAACCTTCGCCCCGCTCTTGCCAAATAAACGAAGCGCGAGTTCTTTACCCGCACCATCAACCTTTTTAAAAACCATTTTTTCGTTGCTTACGATGCTTTTATCTGTGCCGCTTTTTACGTTAATGGTAGCTTCGTAATTATTTCCTCGTTTTGCAAAAACAACATTTGCTATAGGTGTAGTTGCATCAGCATCATTCACCCATTCAATATTGCAACGTTTAATTTCCTGCAACACTTTTTCAGTGTTATCATCATCAACACCTCCGGTGTTTAATTTCATTTTTAACTGTATGCCGGTAAAAGGTACCAGTTGCGGGTAGGCTTCATATAAAGCATTGCTGTAAAAATCATGATCTCTTTGATTGCCGTATTCATCATTGCCTTTAGATAAGCCTTCGTACAGGCGGGCTAAAAATAATTTTTCGTTTGTTTTATCAAGCTGAACTTCCCGTATTAATTGCTGGTAACCTTCAAAAGCTTCACGCTCATCATTGCCTTCCCACTGCATTTGGTAAGTAAATAACTTAAAGTACCGCTGCAAATTTTTACGTGGATCTGTCTTTTGGTAGTTCTCATATTTCTTTATAAAATAAGCCGGACTAAAATCTTTGATCAAATAAAAAGCTTCGTCAAAAGTGGTGGTGCCTTCGCCGCAAAACAGATCGTATACTGTACGGTCTCTTTCAGGATTTGCGGCTAATTGGTTAATGAGCAGATACTCCAAAAATATCTTTTGAATTTTGAGGGCAGCAATTTTATATAATCCTGTTGGAGAATACCACCATCCCTTGTTACCAAATTTAACCAATGCAATTTTACGTTCGTTTAATTGCAGTTTAAGCATGTTTATAGCAAATTCGTACTGGCTTTGTGTAAGGGTTGTTCCGATATGTATTTCTCTAAAATCTGTGGCTTTACGCAGTACGTATTCAGCGCTGTCAAGTTGCCCGTCATACAAATAACTTCTTCCCAGGGCAATATTATACCAACCGAAGCCGGGAGTAGAGCCTGCATTTTGTATGGCTTCCATACACATAGCCATAGCCTCTTTTGTCCGCCCTGCATATACGTGCAGCATGGGAAGATAATAATAAGGCTCGCGAAGCACCTTTTGAAAATACTTATACTTGTCCCGGTTCAAATATTCATTTGCTACGGCTAACTCACCTATCTCATGTTTCATATTGCCATAGTTATTCCACGAAACTGTTCCGGCTTCTGCAAGACGCTGGTAGTAATATTCGCTGCTGTCATAATGCTTATTATATGCATGCAGTAAAGCAAGATAATGGTACACGTTCATCCGGTCTCCCTCTGCCTGGCCCGGGCCGTACCACATATTGTTGCGAGGCTCATTGTATTCAATTTTTGCAAGAGAAAAATAACAATGTGCAAAGGCCATCTTTTCATTTTCTTCAACTGAATTTTTTAGAAAAGAAAACTTTTCTGAAGTAAAGAAACGATTGCGATGGAATGTCCAGGCTTTAGTAGTTTCAATAGGCAAATGCTCTTTGGGAAAATTATAGCTTGAAACCCGGTTGAGTACCCACATTACACTATCTGCCATTTCGAGATTGTCGTAGCATTCTTTCAACGAGTTGGCAAGTTGCAGATAATCGACATACCGCGTCATAGAAGCCATGTAAGCCTGTGGGGAATTGAAAACAGTTCTCAGGTTTATACCATAATCTTTTTCGAACAGGATAAAAGCTTTTCTAAGAGCCGGGATGGAGTTTTTAAAACCGAAATAATCGCTGCTTTTTTCTAACTTATATGTGCCCTCCAGCATATAGCCAACATAGTATGTGCTGTCTAATCGTATGAATTCCCGGCTGCGGGGTAAGGCATCTTTATCAACCGGATTTATACCAACACGCTTTGCATCAATTTCGTAACGTGCTGCCTGCTTTGCACTTTCCTGGCCAAAGGAAGTGTGTGTGAAAAGTAAAACAAAAGCAAGCATGAAGAAAGGAAAAATTGCAGTCCAACTAAATATGCTCTTTTGTTTTTTAAAAATGTTCATGCTACCTTTTATTATCCACCGCCGTAAATCCAAATACCGGTTCTTTCCCTGTTTTAATGAGAGTTGAATATTGCAAATTGGTTATTTATTATTATCTCAATATCTGCCGAAAAAGTTACCCAATGATTAATGACTCGATGACTTAATGACTTTTTCTAATTCAGCTTCAGCTTACTCAGCCTGTCCATTTCTTTATTTAGAATGGAGGTAAGCAACTTAGCTTTTGCATCTTTATTTCGATAAACAAGACGGTGATCCAAAACAGCAGGGGTTAACTTTTGAAGATCATCTTCGGTAACGAAAGTTCGGCCGTTAACCAAAGCAAAAGCCTTCAGGCATTTTAAAAAGGTAATACCGCTTCGCGTTGATGCTCCTAAGACAATATCCTGGTGGCGGCGTGTATCCCATATAATGTTTCTTACTGCTTTTACTATCTCCTGGTGAATATGTACTTTTTCAGTTTCATCCTGCAGGAATAATATCTCTTCCATGCTCAATACCTGGTGAATGTGCGCAAGGTTATCGGCAATGCCAAGGTAATTGTTGTATATATCAAGCTCCGTTTCTTCATCCACATATCCAAAGATGATCTTAATAAAAAAGCGGTCTAATTGTGCAGCGGGAAGGGGATAGGTTCCTTCCATTTCAACAGGGTTTTGCGTGGCGATGGTAAAGAACATTTTTTCGAGCGGGTAAGTACTTTCGCCCATGGTTATCTGCTGCTCAGCCATACACTCCAGCAAAGCCGACTGCACTTTTGGAGAAGCACGGTTTATCTCATCTGCCAACAACACATTACAAAACAGCGGACCTTTTTTAAAAATGAACTCTTTCTTTACATCGTCAAAAATATGAGAGCCGATAAGGTCCATTGGTAGAAGATCGGGAGTAAACTGTATGCGTTTAAAAATAACTCCCCCTTCATTGCTTCTGCCCGAAATACTTTGGGCGAGAGTTTTTGCCATAACTGTTTTGCCGGTTCCGGGATTATCTTCCATTAAAATATGTCCCTTAGCAAGCAAGGCAGTAAGGATAAACTGAATTTGCATGCGCTTTCCGCGAATAACCGTTTCTATATTTTCTACCAGCTTTTGAATATTCTCTAATGCCTCGTCAATTTGTATATTTTGTTCCGTGATCGTTTGCTCCATTGCTTAGTTCAGTTTTAATTTTGTAAAGTAATGCAGAGTATTATAAATGTTTAAGAACTTACTGAACCTTGTTTTAAAAGGAACTTTGTCTTTTACCTGGTGTTTGAATGGTTCATAAAATTCGTGAACCAAAGTCTGTTCGTTAGCAGATAGGGGAGTAGTGCTGTATTTAACTTTCTGGTACACATTTGTGAACTTATTGAAGTTAGATCCAAAGTGTTTGTCAACGCCTTCTGCAAATTGCTGCGGACTTTGATTATCTCTTATAAAACTTAACTGGTTTAAATAATACATGCTCGCATTATAAATGTTGTAAGCGTTCGCTCCTGGGTTTTTGTTGCTCTTTGCTTTAGCATTTAAATATTGCCATATCAGCCATGGCGATGCAAACACAAGCAGAATAAAACCAAGTATAACTGATAGAGTGATCCATAGTGCTTTAACCCAATCGAAAGGTTGAGCTGTTTTGGCTTGGAGCTTTTCGCGGTCTTTCTTCTGCTCTTCGGTCTCCATTATTTTGATCTCGTCGATGGGCGTAGGTCTGGGAATTTTATTGATCACCGAACCAACGCTGTCCATTTCGTTTGCTTCAATATTTTTAAGCACTTCGGCATAAGAAACCGCGACGATGCTTGTTCCCGGTTTTACATCGCTTAGTTTGCCGGCGCCTGTATCTTTTGTAATAGCCGCAATCGAAACATCCATAAAAAGATCTTTAGGCAGCGCTGTAGGTATTTCTTCGTCATGGTACAACAACTTTGTAACCTTCATTGTAGCTCTTTTGGTTGTGGTATCTACACTTACTGCTTCACCGTTTGCCACCAATAATGCTTGCTGCGTATTCATTGGCGGTGTTCCATCTGGCTGTGGCGATTGTTGTGTATTAACATCAGGAACGGTGGTATCAAAATCTATCCATCCGTAACCGGGAAAATAGAGTTGCACCCATGCATGCGCCTGGTCAGCATAAAACCAATACCAGCCGGGGTTTTTGCTGCTCCTGTCAACAGTTAAAAACCCTGCGGCAATCCGGCTCGGTATGCCCAATGCCCGCAACATAAATAGGGTTGCCCCCGCGTAATAAGCGCAGTAACCTTTCCTGTTTTCGAACAGGAAGTAGTTTAGTTTACTTGCACTCGGCAAGCCAGGGATACCCGGATTATCGCTGTACCTAAATAAAGGCTGACCAAATTCATCCTTGCTTGTAAAAAAGTCCCTGATAGCAATCATTTTATCAACCGGCGTTCTTGCACTCCTGGCTAAGTTTTGCGCTAGTTCTTTTATGCGATTATACTCTTCATTCCGCGGCATGAAGGTATAGTAGTCCATAAACTTTTTATCCATCCGTTGGTACGAATTAGAGTTGCGCAACTGCTCGAAACGTTGTTGTTGAAACGACTCTAAACTTTTATTGCCTGCCGGATTGTAAATAAAGTATGCACTGTTTAAATCGCTTACCCACATCTTTGCCCTGTAGGCGCTCTTAAACTGATTTTTGTATTCGCCTTCTACAGGAATGGGCTGACAGAAAAAGGCTGTTGACGGAGCGATAAATTCGTTAGGAGAAAGAACAACTTTATAAACATCCGCCGATACAATCTTCCTGTTGAGCGTAGCCATAGTATTACGTATCGCATTCGAATCTGTCTTTACAAAGTACAAGGGTATGCGTGAAGGGTCAGGACTAAAAAGATCGTTGTAAGGAACACTTTTATCTTCTTCAAAAGTTTGCGTAGTGGTGTCGAACTTGGTGTAGTAAGTTGAGGTGAAGTATAACGGATTGGGCGTTTTTCCGTCAGGGAAAAAATTATCAAGTTTGGCAACGAAGACAAGGCGTTTGTCTTTACTTAGCGAACTCGTTAACTTCATCTGGTCTTTATTGCTAAGGCTGCCATCCCTGTTTTGTTTGGTCATGCTTTCTCTGCCGCCCTTATCTTTTCCGCCGCTTGTACCGCCCCAATCATGCTCAATTGTTTTAAAGTCTTTTTGAAAGATCAGCAACAGGCTGAACAGTACAACAAGAGCTAAACCTAAAAACCCGGCTAATCGTTTTGTGATGAACCAGCCGAAGCCCATCTCATCTTCATTCATGTTGCGGATAAGCTCAGCAGTGTAAATAATGTAAAAGCTATAAACCAAAACCGGGGCAAAGGCAGCAATAAGAGCATTAGCGCTGATCTCAGGAGTTTTACTAACTACAATAATCTGCATGGCCAGCAAAAACACCGACCATATAATTGTAAAGTATTTAGAACGTGAAAACCCGTAACCAGCTAACCAACCTGCCGAAAACAGCAGCGTAAAAATTAAAAACTTAACAGATACAAAGAAGGCGTCAAACTCGCCAACGCTAATGCTTCCCAACAGTTTATAGACTATAAAGTAAATACCAAACAGCAGTAAGGCAGTAGTGACAAAACGAAAACGGTAACTATAAAAAATAATTGCAGTTACTATACCAGTAGCAAAGTACATCCCTTGCTCAAACCATTTATTTTGCAGCAGCGCATAATAATGATTAACATTATATAATAAGTAAAAGGCTAAAGCTATTGTTGGCAATGCCAGCAATAATATTTGAGCGGTTACTTTCTTCCAGCTATGAAATCTCCCTATTTGCATTTTAACCTCACCCTCGGTCCCTCTCCACCTCATCCATCCTTTCAGTACCTTCTCTTAAAGCAGAAGGGAAGCGAATAAAAGTCTGTTTAAAAGAGACCGGCCATTTTATTTGTTAATCTTTTTATAGTAACCCATCATCATTTCTGCGAGCCTTGCGCAGCTTGCCCAAGCAATCCCATATCAACCCATTAATCTCTTCTCTTGAAGGATAGTTTTTTGAAACACTTTCTACAGCAGGCACAATAGAATACAACTAATTCACATATAAAGGCCTTTCTATGTGCCCATGTTCCTATGATTATAGAATAGTAAGCAACACTAAGGTACTTATTCAATAATAAAACATTTCGTTATAACATCCTTACTCAGGTAATGTTTTAACCATAATATTTTTAAAGTACACTTTGCTTTTTGGATCATGCGCTTGTAAAGCGAAAGTACCGTTGCTAATAAGACGCCCTTCCTGACCCGCTGTTCTTTTTACATCAGCAGGTTCTGTATAATCAACAACTGTTTTATCGTTTATTTTAATCACCACTCTTTTTCCCTGTACCATTATGTATTCCGTGTACCATTCGTTGTCTTTTACAGATACATCCCTTACATCCTCTATCGCATATAAACTGCCTGTACGTCGCCAATCAGTATGAGAATTATTTACCTGGACTTCGTACCCTTTTGATGGCCAGCTTTTTTCCTGGTAAGCAGTATGAAAGTATATACCTGAATTTGAGCCGGGCGTGGTCATAACATCTGCTTTAAATTCAAAGTTTTTAAAATTATGATTATTAATATCACCGTTATAAAATAAATGGGCTACCTCTCCATTAGCTACAATCGTTCCATTTTCAATGGAGAATGAAGAAGCATTTTCTCCTACCTGCCAGCCTTGTAAAGATTTTCCATCAAACAACGAAATCCATTTTTGGGAACTGGCTTGTTTAGTGGCAGAACAGGAAATAAGGCAAAAGACAATTGCCAAAGAAGAAAGAAATTTTTTCATAGTGAAAGCAATATTTAATGAATAAATATTGAAGCTAATATTTTTCATAACTATAGAAGTAACTATTTTATTGTTTTCCAATTTGCCGGTATTGTAATCTTTATTTTGGGCTGCGATTTTTCAACTAACGCTTCGTTTCCAAGGGTGGCAGAAGTTTGATCGGAAGTTTTCCCTCTTAGATCAGTTAATGTAAATTGTATGCCTGTAACAGCAACCATTAATATCGATGCAATAATGGTATTTCCTTTTGTTTGCGGCTTACGGATACCGGTAAAAAAGTATGCTGGTATAAATATAAAGAATGCAATTGCCAATGTTATAAGCCAGATAGGACCTTTCATCGTCCAATGCATAACTAATGATAACATGGAAAGGCAATATAGTATGCCTACAATAGTTCCAAGAGCTATTATCAGCTTGTCACGGTTGGCATTTATCTCCCTGATTTTTACTATTAATAATAACGGTAAAAACACCAGGCTAAAATTAATTATAGCCAAAAATAGCAATGGAGCCGCTAATTGCAAATGGAGGATCTTACAAATTGAACCTGTTATAAAAGCAGCGACTGATAAGGTTCCACTGATGATCATTACTTTTTTCATGACGTAGTAGTTTTTAAAGATTAATAATTGAATGGTTTCTTCTTCTATTTCCAGCAATTCATTTTTGTAAAATTGTCTTAGTGTCTTTTTGCAGAAGCTTTCAAAGTCATCTCCATCTCTTAAATTTTGCTCAATGAGGCAACAGATATGATCAAGAAGATTTAACTGCAAGTCCTCTATTTCAATTCCATTGCTTTTAATCTCGTTAAAGATGTACTCTATTTCCCTATTGGTTAGACAATACATTTATGCAGTTTTGGTTTTAATGCCTAACAAAAAGGTCATAGTACTTATAAAGTCTGCCAGTTCACTTACTTTCTCTTGGGTTTTTGTTTTTCCTGTTGCACTTAAGCTATAATACTTGCGGATACGCTTCCCAATATATTCAGTTTCAGTTGTTACTAATCCGTCATTCTCCAAAGAATGCAAAGTTGGATACAATGCTCCTTCTGTGATTTGAATTTTCTCGCCAGTAAGTTCCTTAACCTTCTGAGTAATTTCATAGCCGTACATTTTTTTATTGTCGGCTAATAATTTTAAAACAATGGTTTTTAGAGTGCCTTTTATTAATTCTGAAGAGTAATTCATATGTGAGAATAAGGTCAGAAACAAATATACATAGTTCAGTAATGCATTAGTGTTCAATGTATAGAAATTTTATTCTAATAAGAGGAGGAGGTATTTTTTCTAACCTTCCATTCGTCCAAAAACTTACCCTTAAACTAAGAAACGCATTTACTGAACCCCCTGGTAGTATTACAAGGTCATTTTGATCAAAAGGAATTATGATGCTATATTAAGTCTTGATGTTAAAATTATTGCGTATGGATATTCTGAAATGCAACTATTTTATAGTAGGCAGGCAATCAAAGCGTACATGTATCCGATCGCGTGTTTGAAAAAATTTTGAGCAACTGTTTAAATTTTTCAGTTGTTTTACTTTAAGCTTTTAAGTAGATGGAAGGTCTGAAGTAAAGAGGAAAATACTTACATTATTGTTAATAGATTTTAAATGTAATGTCAGGTTCGTTCCATCAATACAGGCAGCGGCTGGTAACAATTTGTTATCTTATTTATTAAAATGATGTTTATATAGGAGTGAAAAGGAATATCAGTTCAAATACCTAAAATTAAAATCTGAAAAGTATACAAACCTTTCTTCCATAATTAATTACTAGAAATTATACTAAAATTAATTACTAGAAATTATACTAACTATTAAACCTTAGGAAAAGCAGTTATAGTAAATTTTCTTACTTTTACAAATCCCTGGAAGTAATAATTCAGAAAATAATTAAAATAGTTGGTGATTGTTAGAAAATTGGCAAAACATACAGTAAGAAAGAACTTCCTTTTTAAATTATGTTCAATTTCCAATTGCTTAAGTCAGGTAGCATCTATATACTAAATGTGAAAAACTCTATTAACCGCTTCAATCTTACTTTATTTATACAAATTATAAGTATAATTCTTATAAACTCTAGAGCTGGTATTAGCCAAAAATTTTGCGAACCTTTTATTTCCGGACCTACTGCCAATCTCATTGCAAACAACGATACTTCAATTTGTCCTGGAGAAAGTGTAATACTCAATACTTATAACAGTGTTATTGATCCGTGCTGGCAAACCAGCTCATCTTTAAGTTTTATCGACGGAAAGACAATAGCCAAGCCATCAACTACCACTACTTATACAGTTAGCGCAAGAAGATTTGTTAATAGCAACTTGGTTCAAAATGGGGAGTTTAATGACGGTAATACAAAGTTTAAGTCAGATTATAAATACAGCCGCAATGTTAAAGACTCCGGAATTGATGAAGGGGTTTATACAGTTTCTACCACATCAGATCCATTTCATCCTACCTTTTCAAGATGTAGCGACAAAACCACTGGCAGTGGGAATATGATGATTGTAAATGGGGATACTAAGTCGGGTGCTATAGTTTGGACACAAAATATTACAGTTATTCCTGGTAGAGATTATGTGTTTTCAGCGTGGCTTCAAACATTAAATAATTTTTGCCAATCATGTCCTTCCAATAATGCCTTTCTTCGATTTTTTATAAATGGTGTCGAATTAGGCAATCCTTTAGAGGGTAATAATGAAAAGTGTAAATGGGACCAGTTTTATGCTACCTGGAATTCAGGTAGTGCCACTACAATTACAATTTCCATTATAAATAGGAATACTGTAGCGACTGGTAATGATTTTGCTTTAGACGATATATTTTTCGGTGAATACGCTTATTCTACAGAAAAGATAACAGTTACAGTGGGGCTTCCACAAGTAACGGCAACACCGACACAACCTACCTGCTTGGTTGCTACAGGATCGATCAAAGTTAATACGCCTGCTCTTGCAACCGGCCTTACTTACAGCATAGACGGAACGACCTATACAAATAC
>MWYU01000621.1 GCA_002050375.1 Chitinophagales bacterium 62-2 | reverse complement strand
CAATAAAAACAATAACCATCATATTTATAATTAAAGGAATTGTTGCAAGCCTTGTCGCAAATCCTATAAGAATAAAAACAGGGCAAAGCGCTTCGGCAATAACAGTTAATATAAGGGATGTCCGGGCGCCAAGACCTATAGGGTCGGCAAATTTAAAATCACCGGCTATTACCTTCTCAAGCTTCGGAAGGCCATGGGTAATCATAAGACACGCCACTACAATTCGTAGCAACAAAAGCCAAAAGTTTAAACTGCTATTATTAATATTTGCACTAAATAATCTGCTCATATTTTTTTTGTTCTTAAAAGCAATTATCATTCCTTATTAAATAAAGTATTGGGGCACAAAAAAGCTAATTTATATATTTGTTTATGCTGCTTACCCGCCAATCCTGATTACCCTGTTACCGCCCGAACCCGGTTACCCATCATCTCCTGCATCAATTTGGTAAACTAAATATTTTGATTGACCGAAGAGAAATTTCAAATCTTATATGGGGAAATGATAGTTTTTTAACAGCCGTAATCCTGACGTTTATATAACTAAACGTCGCATTTATTTAAAAGAGGACCCTACCTTAGAAATACTTACCATGAAAGGGGTTGGATATCGGTTTGTAACCAGATAACGTCTTAGCTATTTACCGGTAAAGACAGGACTTCGCTTTTCTAAAAAAGCCTGGATGCCTTCTTTAAAATCAAGTGTTGCTCCCGCAAGCTGCTGGAGTTTGTCTTCCGTTTCCAATTGTTGACCAAGATTATTTGTAAAAGAATTTTGAAGGGCTTGTTTTGTATAAGCTAATCCTCTTGTAGGCATTTTAGCAAGTGTTGATGCAATACTTGTTACCGCTTCATTAAACTGGTGGTCTTCAAAAACTTTATAAACCATGCCTAACGTTTCAGCTTCGGTTGCTGATACTTTCTCTCCCAACAGCATCAATGCACTTGCCTTTTGCCAGCCTATTAATCGTGGAAGAAAGAATGTGCCACCACTGTCAGGTATTAAACCAATCTTACTAAAAGCTTGAATAAACGATGCCGACGCAGCGGCAACAACAATATCGCAGCATAAAGCAATATTTGCTCCTGCACCCGCTGCAACTCCGTTTACTGCTGCAACAACAGGTTTTTCGAGTTGCCTTATTCTTAAAATGATTGGGTTGTAATGTTCGCATAAAATCTTAGCCATTCCAGGACCATTAGGGTCTACCACTTCTGCCAAATCCTGGCCAGCACTAAAACCTTTTCCCGCACCTGTAATAAACACCACTCTTACTTCATCTGACTTACATTCATCTAACCTTCCCTGTAGGTGCAAAGCCATTTCCCTGTTGAAAGAATTGAGTTTATCAGGACGATTGAGGGTTATGATAGCAACTCCAGCTTGTATTTCATACAGAACAGAACTCATTATTATTTTTTTCTAATTCTTAATTTTCTTTGTTTTACTACAGTAAAGCTATTAGGAAGCTCATCTGAAAATTTCAATATGAAATGAAGAATTAATTTTGTTTTTTCTTCCGGATGCATTCCAACGATTCTTATAAGAAAAACTCCTTTGTGTGGAAGGTCTAATTTAAAAATCAATTCGCCGAAGTCTTTATCTTCTGTTATTAAAACCGCATTTTTATCAACAGCTATTTTAAGTACATCGAGATCATCTAAAGAAGGAACTTTTTCTATAATGGAATAAACAACTAAGCCTTTATTTCGGAGAAATATTATAAGATTATAATCTACACTTTCATCGGCGACGAAAAGGTAGTCAGGCTGCATAAATAATTTCGTTTCTTACAGAATCAGCAGCATACAAAAGGCATGCAAGCACATCTTCTTTTTTTAACGTAGGGTAAGCGGTTAATAAATATTCTATTGTTTCACCATATCCCAATTTCTCCACAATAAGATCAACGGGAATTCTTGTGCCTTTTATGCAAGGCTTTCCAAACATTATTTTTGGATCTGTTGATATATGCTCCTGCCAGTTCATAATAAGGGTTTATGTAAAATTAATTTTTTAATGACACTTGAAATAATCAAAAGGCTCCTTACAGTCATTACATTGAAACAGCGCTTTGCAAGCGGTACTTCCAAATTGGCTAATTAGTTTTGTGTTGTTCGAATGGCATTGAGGACATTCAACTTTCAAATCTTCAAGATATTTTTGATCGAAGCTTTTGCCGAGCGGAGGGGCAATCCCGTAAGCGCGCAATTTTTCTTTTCCTTGTTCAGTCATCCAATCTGTTGTCCAGGCAGGTGAAAGAACAGTGTAGATCTCTACATTAGGATAGCCGTTTTCAGATAAGGCAATGCGGATGTTCGTTGAAATCATATCCATTGCAGGACAACCGCTGTAAGTTGGAGTGATGGTAATCAAAGCCCCCCCACCCCCCGAAGGGGGGATTGAAGAAGTAGCTATTTTCACGCTTCTAACTATGCCTAAATCTACAATACTTAATACAGGTATTTCGGGGTCAGCTACCTGCTCAAGTATAGCCCATACTTTTTTTTCTTCTTCGGTTAAGTTAATAGAAGATGATTGTTCAGGATTATTATGATTACTAACAGTGCTCATTTTTCAAGTCCTCTTTTAAGGGAGGATTTAGGAGAGGTTTACCATTGTGAATTAGGATATGCTCTTTGCAAAAATTGCATCTCAGCTAAAATAAAGCCAAGATGTTCAGAATGTATCCCGGTTTTACCGCCCTTCTGAAATGTAGTTGTTTGTGGTACAGGCAAGGTTGCTTCTTCAAATACGGCTGTTACCTTTTGCTTCCACAAAACACCAAGCTCTTTTACATTTACACCGATCCCGTTTTGTAGTGCAGCTTCGTCATAAGGTGCAATTTCAAAAAGTTCCCCGGTAAACATCCACAGCTCATCAATAGCTTTTAGCATACGACTATGACTATCTTCTGTTCCATCGCCTAAACGAATTACCCAATCTCCACTCCACCTTAAATGATAAGTTGTTTCTTTTAACGACTTTTCTGCAATAGCTGAAAGTCTTTCATCACTGGATTGTTTCAGTTGCTCATAGAAAAAATACTGGTAAGCGCTAAAAAAAAACTGGCGGAGAATTGTTTGTGCCCAATCTCCATTTGGTTGTTCAACTAATATGCAATTTTTGAATTCTAGTACATCCCTCAAATAAGCAAGATCATCCTCGGTAACAGGTCTGCCTGAAACAGGTGGAAAAGGATTATTAGATTGATTTATTAAGTCAGCCGCATATTGGTAAAGGTATCTGGACTGCCCAATAAGATCAAGAGCAATATTGCTTATAGCTATATCCTGTTCTAAGACAGGCCCATGACCAGTCCACTCACTATTACCATGACCGAGAATTAATGCATTATCGGCAAGATGAAGAGTGTAGTTTATGAGTTGAGTAGTTGAGAAGTTGATATGTTGACTTGTTGAGAAGTGGATTGATTGATCTGTTGATTGGTTGTTAGGCGAAACAGACATCTTTTCAAATATTTTTTCTTAAGAAAGATATATAGCCGTTGAGTAACCTCTCAACTTCGTCTATTTTAATTTTAAAATATTTTAATTGTTCTTTATCAATATAAGAACAATCGAAGGCATCTATAAGATGATTATAAGTTTCGCTTAGAGAGCCTCCTGCCTGTATGCAAAAATAAATTTAATCTTTAAAAGTATATCTGCCATGACCTTCCGAAATGTTACTATTAACAGAGCGTGATGCTCGAATTAGTTGATCAGCTAATCGATATTTTTCTTCATTTGGAAATGCTCTAATCAATTCAAAAATTTCGTTTTGAAAGATGGCGGGCCTTTTTCCCAACTTCTAACTCTGAAAAACTTTGATGAGGTTTTTCATTAATCACATATATGTCGTATCAACCTTTCAACTTCTTTCTTATCGACCAACCAACCTATAAACTTCTCAACCTATCAACTTCTCAACCAAACACCTTGTCAACCAATCAACCGATCAACTTTTTCACCAATTAACCCATCAACTACACATTTACATGTGCTTCAACTCATCAGGCAATTCGTAAAAAGTGGGGTGACGGTAAACCTTATCGTTTGCGGGATCATAAAGGCTTGCGGCATCGTCGGGGTTACTTGCATGGATATGTTGGCTTTCAACTACCCAAATACTTACGCCTTCCATGCGACGGGTATAAACGTCGCGGGCATTTTCGATTGCCATTTGTGCATCAGCAGCGTGAAGACTACCAACATGCTTATGATCTAATCCCTGTTTACTTCGGATAAAAACTTCCCACAAGGGCCAGTCTTTTTGCATGTAACTAATTTAAAAAAATATGGTGAAGAGAGAGCTGGCTAATAAAACATGCAAGCAATCGTTAGAGGCCTGCCAGCTCCCTTTTCACCATAGTATATTTTAAGCCGCTACCATTGTAGCTTTCATCTTTTTCTTTTCTGCATAAGCAACTGCAGCTTGTCGTACCCATTCACCTTCATCGTGTGCTTTACGTCGCGCATCTAACCGCTGCTTATTACAAGGTCCGTTACCATTTACTACCTGCCAGAATTCATCCCAATTTATCTTTCCAAAATCATAATGACCTCTTTCCTCATTCCATTTTAAATCTGCATCGGGAAGCATTAATCCCAAAAACTTTACCTGCTCAGCACAAACATCTATAAACTTTTGACGCAACTCATCATTTGTAAATCGCTTTATCTTCCACTTCATGCTTTGCAGAGTGTTTGGGCTTTCATCGTCTTTTGGTCCGAACATCATTACACTTGGCCACCACCAACGATTTATAGCATCCTGAGCCATTCGTTGTTGAGCTTCATTTCCTTTGCTTAGGGTAAGCAGAATTTCAAATCCCTGCCGCTGATGAAAACTTTCTTCCTTACACACCCGCACCATTGCACGGGCATAAGGTCCAAAACTTGTTCTGCAGAGCGGTACCTGGTTCATTATAGCTGCACCGTCAACAAGCCATCCTATTGCTCCAATATCTGCCCATGCAAGTGTGGGATAATTAAAAATCGATGAGTATTTCGCTGTGCCGTTATGCAATTGCTCCAACATTTCTTCTCTTGAAATACCTAAAGTTTCCGCTGCGCTGTATAAATAAAGTCCGTGTCCCGCTTCGTCCTGAACTTTTGCAAGCAACGCAGCTTTACGTTTTAGTGAAGGTGCCCGTGTTATCCAGTTACCTTCAGGAAGCATGCCTACAATTTCGCTGTGTGCGTGCTGGCTGATTTGTCTTATTAAGGTTTTACGATACTTCTCGGGCATCCAGTCTTTCGGCTCAATTTTTATTTCTTTATCAACCTTGTCCTGAAAAAGCGTTTCCAATTCGTGAACAGACATTCTTCTAATTTGGTGGAATAAAAGTAAGGACTTTTTTTGTAAAACTAACAATCGTTAGTTTTTTTAGGGTTTGTAAATATAGCGGATTAAATAAAGTACAAAAACTTTTTTAAGCGTTATTTAATATCAAAATCTACTACTACTTTTTCTGTACGCGGATGCGACTGGCACGTTAGTATAAATCCCTGTTCAACCTCTTCGGGTTCTAAAGAGAAGTTTGCATCCATCTCAATCTCTCCGTCAATTAATTTTGCGCGGCAAGTACAGCAAACACCCCCTTTGCAGGCAAATGGAAGATCAGCACCAAGTTTTAGAGCAGCATTTAAAATGCTATCGCCTCCAGAAGCAAGATCGAAATCGAAAGCAGCCCCATCTAACTTTATAGTAATCTTACTTTTTAAATCAATGCTGCTATCTGCTTTTTTTATGACAGTTGATTGTTTGCTGGTATCAGGAGTTGTAAACAACTCGAAATGAATTTTCTTTCTTTCCACACCTCTCCTTTCTAAAAAATCTTTAACTGAAAAAATCATTTCTTTTGGCCCGCAAATAAAAAATTCATCGGTGCCTTCTGCATCAATTATGTTTTTAAATAGTACTTCACATTTTTCACCATCAATCCGTCCAAAGTTTAAGGGTGCATCCATTTTCTCCCGACTAAAAATATGAATGATCCGGAACCGATTTATAAACTTGTTTTTTACTGCTTCAATTTCTTCTTTGAATATGATGCTTTGGCGGCTGCGGTTACCGAACACTAATGTAAACTGACTCTGTGGCTCGGCATTAAGGGTTGTTTGTATAATAGAAAGAATAGGTGTAATACCACTGCCTGCTGCAAAAGCTACGTAGCTTTTTTTGTTTGTTTCGCTCAACTCTGTAAAAAATTTTCCCATTGGCGGCATCGCCTCAATTTCATCCCCTTTCTTTATTTGATCGTTTGCATAGCAAGAGAAAATGCCGGTATCGATTTTTTTAACTGCAATGCGTAATTCTTTATACAACGGGCTGCTGCAAATGGAGTACGACCTGCGTATTTCCACCCCATTAATATAGGTTCTTATTGTAAGGTATTGACCCTGTTTGTAAGTAAATTGTTCTTGTAGCTCTTCAGGTATAACGAAAGCGATAGACACACATTCGGCCGTTTCCCTTCTAACTTCCCTGATCTTTAATTTATGAAAATGAGCAGACATCAATTATTTCTTAAGCCTTCAATTAAAATGGTAACAATATTTTCCTCTAATTCTTTACTGCTTACTTTATGTACTATGCGGTGCCATTGATCTATGCTTGTAATAGCGTTTAACAATATCAGCACTGCTGTATTCGCATCTAATTTTTTGATCTCTTTTTGGTCAATCCCTTCCTGAATGATTGCAGTAAATCTCTTGCGATAGTTTCTTCGCTGCTCGCGATACTCGCTTAAATACGGGTCTTTAAGATAACGCCATTCACGGCCGCTCACATATTCCTCTTCGTAATAATTAATCATTTCCTGAATGTGAAAACGAAGCAGCTTTTCAACCTTTTCGATCGCGGGCATTTCTATTTGTTCTACTTCAGCTATTTTAACCGCAAATTTTTCTCCTACGTTGCTGCATATTATTTTTAATAATTCGCTTTTCGATTGTATGTGATTATATAAACTTGGCGCCTCTACGCCTACACGCTCTGCAAGGTCGCGCATGCTGGTAGCAGTAAAACCTTTTTCTTTAAAAAGTTTAGAAGCCTCTTTTATAATAACCTCTCTCTTGCTGTTATTTTCCGTGCTTTTTATTCTTGCCATTGCAAACCAATCATGCTTAAAAAACTAAAAAGGGCAAATATATTAAAACTAACGGCTGTTAGTTTTTTGATGTTAATCGAATTGTTATTTGCAAGCGAAATTTCTCAAAACTGTTTATCAGCTATCTTGCCTAAATCCTTTAGCTTCGCCCCCCGACAAGATTTGTTTCTTTAAGAGACAATGTTCGCAATATTCATTCTAATAAACTTTATTCTTTTATGTCTTTAGTCGTTGTCGGGTCTATGGCTTTTGATGCTATTGAAACTCCCTTTGGAAAGTCGGATAAAATTATTGGTGGCGCGGGAACTTATATAGCCTGGAGTGCCTCTAATTTTTGCAAACCAATTAAACAAATTTCAGTTGTAGGGGGCGATTTTCCACAGGAAGAATTGGATAAATTAACTGCACGTGGCGTAGTGGTGGAAGGCGTACAAATTAAGAAAGATGAGAAAACTTTTTTTTGGAGCGGCCGTTATCACATGGATATGAATACCCGTGATACTTTAGAGACACAACTTAATGTTCTGGAAAATTTTCAACCTGTTGTACCTGAAAGCTACCAGGATTGTGACTTTCTTATGTTGGGTAATCTTGTTCCTGCAGTACAAATCAGCGTTATTCAGCAATTAAGGAAACGGCCAAAGCTGATAGTAATGGATACAATGAACTTTTGGATGGAGATTGCCTTAGACGATTTGAAAAACCTTCTTACCATGGTTGATGTGTTGATGGTAAACGACAGCGAAGCAAGAGAACTAAGCCACGAATACAGCCTGGTAAAAGCAGCCAACAAAATTCTTACAATGGGGCCGAAATATTTGATTATTAAAAAAGGTGAACACGGCGCATTATTGTTTCATGGAAACCACGTATTCTTTGCGCCGGCCTTACCCTTAGAAGATGTATTTGATCCGACAGGCGCCGGAGATACTTTTGCCGGTGGATTTATTGGCCACCTTGCCCGCACAAAAGACATCTCTTTCGAAAACATGAAGACTGCTATAATTATAGGAAGCGCCATGGCAAGTTTTTGTGTTGAAAAATTTGGAACACAACGATTAACTGAAATTACCAAAGCAGACATTGATGCAAGACTTGAAGAGTTTGTACAGTTAGTGAATTTTGATATTGATTTGGTGTGAGGGGCAAAGGCTTCTATAACTAAAGAACTATTATCAATAAGAGAAAGTTTCAACTAAAACTTCTGATACTTTTATGTTATACATTTCGTCCATTATTCCAAGTTTTTTTACCAATCTTACTTTATCTATAGACCGGATTTGATCTAAAGCCACCTGTCCTTTTTTCCTTTTAAAAACACAATCCACTCTTGTTGGATAGTGTTTGAAGGTGGTAGTCATAGCTGCAACGGTAACAGTGTTCAGGTATTTATTCGACTCATTAGGTGAGATAATTATACAAGGCCTCGTTTTGCTAATTTCGCTGCCTCTTACGGGTTCGAGGTCAACAAGCCAAACCTCAAACCTATTAATTACCATGTCCATTCATTTTTATCAAACTCATTAGCGAAACCTTCAAGCAATTCTCCTTCAGGCTGCTCGTTTTTTAAAATTGCTTCCTCAAACATCTTATTCCAGTTGTGCCGCGGCTTTACGTTTACAGGCTTTATAAAAATACCTTCCTGCACAGGAAGAACTTCTACTTCATTCTCAAAAAGGTATTGGCTAATCAACTGCTTTGGCAACAAAATACCTTGTGAATTTCCTATCTTAATAATTTTAGTTTTCATGTCATAAAGTTAGAACAGTGTTATAACCGAAACAAGTTAACATTAAAACCTTGCCATAACAACAACCCCGTATTCTTAAACGCTCTTTTTTTGCCATTAAGATTAAATACTTCGGTGTAAACTATATCAGTCGCCACCAGAACCTTACTCTTAGTTTTAAAATTAATTTAAGAATGAAGAAACTTATTCTTTGGCTTAACGTGCTATTAGAGCTTAAGCAAACTTTATTATTACCTGTAAAATTTTCAATTGTATTTCTATTACTAAGAGCTGATTGACAGAAATTGGCATAAACAAAAGTTATTTTTGTTATATAAAAAAAGCTGATTAAAGTATAACATGAAGAGACAGATTCTTTATTATCATGGCCTTGATTCTTTTCTTTCTAATGAAAAAAGAGAAATTCTTGAAAGGTTCGGAAGTGTAAAAGCACCAATATTTGACTATCGGAGCATAAAGGGCAACCTTGAAACAGAGCTCTTTGATCCCGATTATATTCTTGATATAGATATTGTTATCGGCAGTAGCTTAGGTGGATTAGTTGCATACCTTGCTTCTGAGAGGAATAATATTCCTTGTTTACTATTTAACCCTGCACTTTATAAAAATATTTTAGATTGGGATATTGTACAAACTCCTGACCCGTCTACTGCTCACTCAAGAAATAAGCTTGCCTATATTGTTTTAGGAGAAAAAGATGATGTTGTAGTATTTGAAGACAACCGAAAGTATATAGAAAAATATGTACATGAACCTAAACAAGTAATCATTGAACCTCACCTGTTACATCAAATACCTGTGGACATTTTCGAAAAACATGTGGAGCAAGTTTTCCAGCACCTAAACATGTCCCCATCGAGCTGAAGAATTATTGGATCTAAAAATTCAGTGTTATGGTGTTAGGCGACTTACCCATCTTTAAAAAGTTATTATCAATAAAAGAAAATATTCCTGTTCCGAAAACTTTAGGTAAACACATCGACCTGTGCAAGCTTGAAGTGGTACAGCTTTTTCATGTTTCGCCTGTTAAAAACAGGCCATCCATTCTTACTTGTGGATTAATTCCTGCCGGTAAACCAACAGGCACTTTAATAACTTATGGGCCGAGAATATTTGTATCTACTACAT